>NZ_JBEXRA010000074.1:0-34662 GCF_040612855.1 Streptomyces sp. NPDC006332 | reverse complement strand
GTGGCCGTGAGGCCCACGCCGGTGACACCGCCCGCTCCACGGGGCCCTGCGTCTACCTCACCGGAGTGAAGTCCCGCGCCCCGATGCCGCATGCTCCGGGGGACGACCCCCGGACCCCCGGCAGGGGCGACCTACCTCACCGGAGTGAAGTCCCGCGCCCCGATGTACTCCGGTCGCCGCACCGGAGCCGCGAACGGCTCGACGGCCTTGTTCTCCACGCTGTTGAACACGATGAACACGTTGCTGCGCGGGAACGGCGTGATGTTGTCGCCCGAGCCGTGCATGCAGTTGCAGTCGAACCAGGTCGCCGAACCGGGCTTGCCGGTGAACAGCTTGATGCCGTACTCGGACGCCATCTTGGTCAGCGCCTCGTCGGACGGAATGCCCGCGTCCTGCATCTGCAGGGACCGCTTGTAGTTGTCCTTCGGGGTGGCACCCGCGCACCCGAGAAACGTCCGGTGCGACCCCGGCATGATCATGAGGCCGCCGTTGGAGTCGTAGTTCTCGGTGAGCGCGATCGACACCGAGACCGTCCGCATGTTCGGCAGACCGTCCTCGGCGTGCCAGGTCTCGAAGTCGGAGTGCCAGTAGAAGCCGCTGGCGCCGAAGCCGGGCTTGACGTTGATCCGCGACTGGTGGACGTACACGTCCGAGCCGAGGATCTGCCGGGCCCGTCCGACGATCCGCTCGTCGTGCACGAGGTTCGCGAACACCTCACTGATCTTGTGCACCTCGAAGACGGACCGGATCTCCTGGGACTTCGGCTCGACGATCGAGCGCGGGTCCGCGCGGATCCCCGGATCCGTGACGAGCCGCTCCAACTCCCGGTGGTACACGTCGACCTCGTCGGGCCCGACGAGCTGGTCCATGGCGAGGAAGCCGTCACGCTCGAACGACTGGAGGTCAGGACCGGGGATCGGGCCGGCCGCGCCGGGCGCGGACCAGACGACCGGGTCCTGCCGCGGGATCGCCACCTCGGTGGCACCGCGGCTGGGGTAGAGGTCCGTGACCGTGGTGTCGGGCGTGTGGCCGGCCGTGGTGCCGGGCGTGGTGGTGGTCATGGGATGTCACACCTCCTCGGGCTCGGTGAGCAGCGGGTAGACGCCGTTCTCGTCGTGGTCCTCCCGTCCGGTCACGGGCGGGTTGAAGACACAGATGCAGCGGAAGTCCTCCTTGATCCGCATCGTGTGCCGCTCGTGGCCGTCGAGCAGGTACATGGTCCCGGGCGTGATGGTGTACTTCTGCCCGGTCTCGTCGTCGGTGAGCTCGGCCTCGCCCTCGACGCACACGACGGCCTCGATGTGGTTCGCGTACCACATCGACGTCTCCGTACCCGCGTACAGGGTCGTCTCGTGCAGGGAGAAGCCGACCTTCTCCTTGGCGAGGACGATGCGCTTGCTCTCCCAGGTGCCGGACTCGGCCTTCACATGCCGGTCGGTGCCTTCGATGTCCTTGAACGAACGGACGATCACGGTGTTGCGATGCCTCCTAGATGGATGACGGATGTGTCGGTGCGGTCAGGCCGTTTCGCGCACGGCCCGGGCCAGGACGCTCAGGCCCCGGTCCAGTTCTTCGGGCGTGATGGTGAGCGCCGGGAGCAGTTTCACGACCTCGCTCTCCGGGCCCGACGTCTCGATGAGCAGACCGAGTTCGAAGGCGCGTTTCGCGACCCGTCCGGCCCGCCCCTTGTCGTGGAACTCCAGGCCCCACACGAGGCCGCGGCCCCGGTACTCCTTCACGTCGGCGAGGTTCTCCTCGGTGATGGAGATGAAGGCCTGCTCGACCTGCTCGCCGCGGGCGCGGGTCTGCTTCTCCATCACGGACCCGTCCGCCCAGTACGCCTCCAGCGTGGCGGTGGCGGTCACGAAGGCGGGGTTGTTGCCGCGGAAGGTGCCGTTGTGCTCGCCCGGCTCCCAGATGTCCAGCTCGGGCTTGAACAGGCACAGCGACAGGGGCAGGCCGTAGCCGCTGATGGACTTCGAGACGGTGACGATGTCGGGGGTGATGCCCGCCTCCTCGAACGAGAAGAAGGCGCCGGTGCGTCCGCAGCCCATCTGGATGTCGTCGACGATGAGCAGCATGTCCTGCCGCTCGCACAGCTCGGACAGCGCGCGCAGCCACTCCGGGCGCGCCACGTTGATGCCGCCCTCGCCCTGCACGGTCTCCACGATCACCGCGGCGGGCTTGTTGAGGCCCGAGCCCTGGTCCTCCAGGAGCCGCTCGAACCAGAGGAAGTCCTCCACGGTGCCCTCGAAGTAGTTGTCGAAGGGCATCGGCGTGCCGTGCACCAGCGGGATGCCGGCCCCGGCCCGCTTGAAGGCGTTGCCGGTCACGGCGAGCGAGCCGAGCGACATGCCGTGGAAGGCGTTGGTGAACGACACGATCGACTCGCGTCCCTTCACCTTCCGCGCCAGCTTCAGCGCGGCCTCCACGGCGTTGGTGCCGGTCGGGCCGGGGAACATGACCTTGTAGGGCAGGTCACGCGGCCGCAGTACCAGGTTCTGGAAGGACTCCAGGAAGGCCCGCTTGGCGGTGGTCGACATGTCGAGCCCGTGCGTGACGCCGTCGCGCTCCAGGTAGTCGATCAGCGCCCGTTTCAGGACGGGGTTGTTGTGGCCGTAGTTCAGCGACCCCGCTCCGGCGAAGAAGTCCAGGTACTCGTGGCCGTCCTCGTCGTACATGCGGCTGCCCTGCGCACGGTCGAAGATGGCGGGCCAGCCGCGGCAGTAGCTGCGTACCTCGGATTCGACGGTCTCGAAGACACTGAGGTCGGGCTGGGTGATGGTCACGACGAATCGCTCCTCGTTGCGTGGGGTGCAGCGGCGGTGGTCAGGCGGAGGCAGGGGTCAGGCGGAGGGGGTGCGGGTCAGCGGCCCGATGCGGTAGAGCACCTCGGGCTCGTGCGGCCCGTCGGGGAACACGCTCGTCTCGAACAGCACCTCGCGCTCGAGCCGGGCGCCGTGGCGCTCGGCGAACGACGTGAACAGGCGTTCGGAGGCGGTGTTGCCCGGCGTGATGGTGGTCTCGACGGTGGTCAGCCCGCGCTCGGCGGTGGTCCGTGCGACCAGCCCGTCCAGCAGCGCGGCGGCGAGCCCACGGCCGCGGTACGCCTCGTCCACCGCCACCTGCCAGACGAGCAGGGTCTCCGGGCTCTCCGGCCGGACGTAGGCGGTGACGAAGCCGATCGGTTCACCGTGCTCGTCGCGCGCCACGGCCGAGGTGGCGGCGAAGTCACGACACCACAGCAGATAGCTGTAGGACGAGTTCAGGTCGAGGACCTTCGAGTCCCTGGCCATCCGCCACAGCGAGGCGCCGTCCGCCACCGACGGACGGTCGATTTGTAGGTCTGCTTGTGCGGCAGTCATGCGAATTGAATTTACCGAGGGAAATAAAAAAATGCATCGCCGCAGGGGGTTACTTGCGGGCGTGTTCTGTGTTATCACGCGGGCGCGTGCAGGCACGCGAATGTGGCCCCTTTTGGCCCGGTATGCCCGTCAAATAAGGGGCAAATTGATCGTGATGTGTAACGCGTCACAGATGGGTAACCCCCACGAGATCTACCCGAATTACGCCCGTTCGCGTTCGCAGAATCTTTGCGTTTAGGTCGAAGGAAAGCGGGAAGAAGAATACGGGAAGCTGTTCTCGAAAACATTCCTAAATGTGTCCGACATTACGTCCGGGATTAATCCGGAATTAGAATCCGGTCACTCCGTCGATCCGCTCCCGAAGGATGTCGGCGTGCCCGTTGTGCCGCGCGTACTCCTCGATCATGTGGATGTACACCCAGCGCAGGCTCACCTCCAGACCGGCCATCTGCCCGTCGGCGATCCGCCCGGTGTGGTCCAGCGGCAGCTCGGCGCACGCCTCGTTCCCCCGGGCGATCTCCCGCCTCCACGCCGCCAGCGCCTCGTCGAGCCCCTGCCCGGGGTCCAGGACCAGCCCGCTCTCCTTCCCGTACAGCGGCGCCACGTCCACTCCCGCGGCCACCCGCTGGAACCAGTTCCGCTCGACCGCGGTGAGGTGGCGCACCAGCCCGAGCGGCGTGAGCGACGACGGCTGCGCCGAGGTGGTCCGCGCCTGCGCGTCGTCCAGCCCGGCGCACTTCAGCTCCAGGGTGGCCCGGTGGAAGGCGAGCCAGCTCTCGAGCATGGGCCGCTCATCGCCGGTCATGAGGGGGATGGGGCGACCGTCGGGAAGGGTGAGGGGGGAGTGGGTGTCGGTGGTCATGGAGCGAGCATGGCACGGGGTGTTTCCGCCTGTCCGGCGTTTGCGGCCGAGCTCTCAGGCCCGCGCCGGACGACTACCGCCACGCGTCCTCGGCCGCCCGCAACGCCCCCTCCACAGCCACGTCCAGGCCCTTCTCCCGCAACGCGCCGCCGAGCGCCGACAGGCTCGCCCGCACCGCCCCCGGTGTGGCGTCCGCCCCGTAGTGGTTGACCCGGATCATCTCCTTGGCCAACGCGCCCCCGCCCGCGACCAACGGCGCCGCCGGGTCCGACTCCAGCGCCCGCGCCACCACCTCCGACGCCACCGTCCCCGACGGCGCCCGCAGGGTCGTGGCGACCGGCGCGGCCTCACGGTTCGCGTGCACATACGGCTCAAGGCCCGCGCCCAGCACGCGCGCACCCGCCCGCGTCGCCTCGGCGGCCCGACGGTGCCGGTCCATCACCACGTCCAGACCCACCGACTCGATCCGCTCGACACAAGCCTCCAGCGCCAGCATCTCCAGTTGGGCCGGCGCGTGCGGCAGCGCCTTGCGGCCGCCGTCGAGCCACCGGTCCTTCCAGTCCAGCAGCGAGAGGTACGACCGTCGCGGCGCCCCGGGGTTCGCGGCCATCCGGGCCCACGCCCGCTCGCTCACCGACACGGCCGAGACACCCGCGGGACCGCCCATCGCCTTCTGCGCCCCGATCACGCACAGGTCCACGCCCCACGCGTCCGGCAGCACCGGCTCGGCCCCGATCGACGCGACGGCGTCAAGGTAGAACAGGGCGCCGTGTTGCCGTACCACCTCCCCGATCTCCGCGACCGGGTTGGTGTTGCCGGTCGCCGCCTCCGCGTGCACCAGGGACACGAAGCCGATCTCCGGGTGCTCGGCGAAGGCCTCCCCTATCTGTTCGGCGCCGACCGCCGTGTGGAACGGCACCGCCAGATCGATCACGGTCGCGCCGCAGTCGCGCAGCCAGTCGCCGAAGGTCTGTCCGTAGGGGCCCGTGATGACGTTGAGGGCGGTGGTGCCCGGCCCGGCGGTGGAACGGATCGCACCCTCCAGCGGCAGCAGCGCCTCGCCCTGTGTGATCACCACGTCCTGACCGGTACTCAGCAATCGCGCCACACGGTCCTCGATCGACGCGAAGTGCGCCGCGGTCAACGGGGCCAGATCAAGAAACGGATGTGTCACGGGGGTGCTCTCTTCACTCACGGGGTAGACGAGACGAGGGTAACCGGCACCATTCGTCTCACCCCGACCGATTACTTCTTAGGTCGGGCGGCCGCGTGACCATCGTTTTGGTTTGAGAGACTCAAACCTCTCCTTATAATCGGAACCCACAGTTCCCCCCTAGGAAGGCCCGCCGTGAACACCCTTCTCGGGCGCCGGACCCGCGTCCTGGCCGCCACCACCGCGACGGCCGGGCTGGTGCTCGTGTCTGTCTCCGCCTGCACCTCCACCGACAACGGAGGCAGCGGCTCCAAGACCGCCGCCGGTGGGGTCCAGTTGGTCAAGGGCGGTCAGCTCACCACCTGCACGCATCTGCCGTACCCGCCCTTCCAGTCGGACGTCGGCGGCAAGGTGCAGGGCTTCGACGTCTCCCTCGTCGACCTGGTCGCCAAGGACCTGGGCGTGAAGCAGGACATCCTCGACACACCGTTCGAGAACTTCAAGACCGGCGCCTTCCTCAACGCCGGCCAGTGCGACCTCGCCGCGGCCGGCATGACCATCACCGAGGAGCGCAAGAAGAACGTCGACTTCTCGGACCCGTACTTCGACGCCACCCAGGCCGTCCTGGTCGACAAGAAGAGCGGCGTGAACTCGCTCGCCGACCTGAAGTCCAAGAAGGTCAAGCTCGGTGCGCAGGCGCAGACGACCGGTGAGGAGTACGCCCAGAAGCAGGGCTTCGACCCGGTCTCCTTCGAGTCCTCCGACGCCGTCCTCAACGGCCTGCGCTCCGGCCAGGTCAAGGCCGTCATCATCGACTACCCGGTCGTCCAGGGCTGGCTCAAGACCAAGGCCAACGCCGACGCCTTCAAGGTCGTCGACAACCTCAACACCGGTGAGCAGTACGGCTTCACGGTCAAGAAGGGCAACACCAAGCTGCTCGCCGCCGTCAACAAGGCGATCACGGACGCCAAGGCCGACGGCACGTACAAGAAGCTGTACGAGAAGTGGATAGGCCCCTACGACGAGTCCGCCGCCGCCCCGTCAGCCTCTCCGTCCTCCTCCTGATCCCATGACCGACACGGACATACGACCCCAGCCCAGGAAAAAGGGCCTGACCAGGCGCCAGAAGCGGACTCTGTCGCGCGGCGCCCAGTACGTCGTCTTCGTCGCCGTGGTGATCGGCTTCGCGGTCTCGGCGGACTGGGGGCGGCTGAAGAACCAGTTCGCGCAGGCGGACATCGCCGAGCAGATGTTCCCGGACGTCATCACCCTGGCGCTGAAGAACACCGTGCTCTACACGCTGTCCGGCTTCGTCGTCGGGCTCGTGCTCGGTCTGCTGATCGCCCTGATGCGACTGTCGTCGGTGGGCCCGTACCGCTGGTTCGCCGGCGTGTACATCGAGATCTTCCGCGGCCTGCCCGCCCTGCTGATCTTCATCTTCATCGGTGTCGCGGTCCCGCTAGCCTTCCCCGGCACGGAGATCATCGGCGGCACCTACGGCAAGGTCGCCCTCGCGCTCGGTCTGGTCGCCGCCGCGTACATGGCGGAGACGATCCGCGCGGGCATCCAGGCGGTGCCCAAGGGGCAGTTGGAGGCGGCCCGTTCGCTGGGCTTCTCACCCGCGCGGGCCATGATCTCGGTCATCATCCCGCAGGCGTTCCGGATCATCCTCCCGCCGCTGACCAACGAGTTGGTGCTCCTGTTCAAGGACTCCTCGCTGGTGCTGTTCCTCGGTGTCACGCTGGAGGAACGCGAACTGTCCAAGTACGGCCGCGACCTGGCCAGTACGACCGCCAACTCCACGCCGATCCTCGTCGCCGGACTGTGCTACCTGCTGGTCACGATCCCGCTCGGCTTCGTCGTACGCCGTATGGAGGCGAAGGCCCAGGAGGCCGTGAAATGAGCGAGAAGACTCCTGGGGTGGACCCGGAGATCCAGGTCCAGGGCCTGCACAAGTCCTTCGGTGACAACGAGGTGCTGCGCGGCATCGACCTGGAGATCGGCCGGGGCGAGGTCGTCTGCGTGATCGGTCCGTCCGGGTCCGGCAAGTCGACGCTGCTGCGGTGCGTGAACCTGCTGGAGGAACCCACGGAGGGCCGGGTCTTCGTCGGCGGCAGCGAACTCACCGACCCGGACGTCGACATCGACGCCGTACGCCGCCGTATCGGCATGGTCTTCCAGCAGTTCAACCTCTTCCCGCACGTCACGGTGACCGAGAACCTCACGCTCCCGCAGCGCCGGGTGCTCGGACGCGGCAAGGCCGAGGCCGCGAGGGTGGCCGCCGAGAACCTGGAGAGGGTGGGCCTGTCGGAGAAGGCGGACGCCTACCCCTCCTCGCTGTCCGGCGGGCAGCAGCAGCGGGTCGCCATCGCCCGCGCGCTCGCCATGGGCCCCGACGTGATGCTGTTCGACGAGCCGACCTCGGCGCTCGACCCGGAACTGGTCGGGGACGTCCTCGCGGTGATGCGCATGCTCGCCGACGAAGGCATGACGATGATGGTCGTCACCCATGAGATGAGCTTCGCCCGCGAGGTCGCCGACCGGGTCGTCTTCATGGACGGCGGGGCGATCGTCGAGGACGGCACCCCCGCGCAGGTGATCGGCGACCCGCGCCACGAACGCACCCGCCACTTCCTCTCGCGCCTCCTCGATCCGGCGAGGGCCGAGGTGGAGGAGGAGTCACCGCGGAAGGGGGAGAAGGCCGGGAAGGCCGACTGACTCGCGCTCGGCGGGTTGCATAAGGTGCGACACATGAACCAAGCGGTGCTGCACGTGAAGGGCCGGGTCCTCGTCGGCCGCGACGAGGACCAGGCCCGTGACGAGCTGTGGGTCGTCGGTGGCCGGATCTCCTACGACCGCCCCACCGGGGCCCGTGACATCCGGACCGTCGAGGGCTGGGCGCTGCCCGGCCTGGTCGACGCCCACTGCCACGTGGGCCTCGGCCCGCACGGGCCGGTGGAAGCGGAGGTGGCGGAGAAGCAGGCGCTCACCGACCGCGAGGCGGGCACCCTGCTCATCCGGGACGCCGGCTCGCCCTCCGACACCCGGTGGGTCGACGACCGCGAGGACCTGCCCAAGATCATCCGTGCGGGCCGGCACATCGCCCGCACCCGCCGCTACATCCGGGGCTACGCGCACGAGATCGAACCGGAGGACCTGGTCGCGTACGTCGCCCAGGAGGCGCGGCGCGGTGACGGCTGGGTGAAGCTGGTGGGCGACTGGATCGACCGGGACCTCGGTGACCTGGCGCCCAGCTGGCCGCGGGAGGCGGTCGAGGCGGCCATCGCCGAGGCGCACCGTCTCGGCGCCCGGGTCACCGCCCACTGCTTCGCCGAGAGCTCCCTGCGGGACCTGGTCGAGGCCGGCATCGACTGTATCGAGCACGCGACCGGTCTGACGGAGGAGCTGATCCCGCTGTTCGCCTCCCGCGGGGTCGCGATCGTCCCGACGCTGGTCAACATCGCCACCTTCCCGAAGCTGGCCGACGGCGGCGAGGCCAAGTTCCCCCGCTGGTCGGCCCATATGCGCCGACTCCACGAACGCCGCTACGACACCGTCCGCGGCGCCTACGACGCGGGCATCCCGGTCTTCGTCGGCACCGACGCGGGCGGCACCCTGCCGCACGGCCTGGTCGCCGCCGAGGTGGCCGAACTGGTGACGGCCGGCATCCCCCCGCTGGACGCCCTCGCGGCGACGGCCTGGAGTGCCCGCACCTGGCTGGGCCGCCCCGGCCTGGAGGAGGGCGCACCGGCCGACCTCGTGGTGTACGAGCGGGATCCCCGCACGGACGTGCGCGTGCTGGGGGCGCCGTCGCGGGTGGTGGTGAACGGGCGGGTCGTGGGTTAGGGCCTCTCGAAAAGGAGTTGGCCGGGATCGACGCGCAGCTCGATGACCCCCTGCCCCGTGAGCGGGGTGATCGCCCTGGTCAGGGTGGGTGGGGGCGTGGTCGCGTGGACACGCGACGCGGCACGAGCTGACCTGCCGGGAGCCGCGCCGTCAACAACCCATCTCTGTCAGGGCTGTTGACGACGCTCTGAAAACGTTTTAACTTCCCCTCACTCCGACTTCGAGACATGAGGGGGGCCCGTGGCCGCAGTACTACGGGAACACGCAGGTACAGAGGAGGTCGACGCGGCTCCTCGCCGAGAAGGCGGCGCCCATCCGAAGCGAAAACGCTTTCAAGGACGCGCGCTCTTTCTGCTCATGCTGCCCGGCCTCGCCTACTTCCTGCTGTTCCACTACGGCGCACTGGTCGGCAACGTCATCGCCTTCAAGGAGTACGTCCCCTTCGACGGCCTCTGGGGCAGCCCCTGGGTCGGGGTCGGCAACTTCCAGCGGATGTTCGAGGACGGGGAGTTCTGGGAGGCCGTCCTCAACACCGTCTGGATCGCGGTCCTCCAGCTGGTCTTCTACTTCCCGGTGCCGCTCGGCCTCGCCCTGCTCCTGCACAGCCTCACCTGGAGCTCGGTGCGCCGGTTCGTGCAGTCCGTGGCGTATCTGCCGCACTTCATCTCGTGGGTGATCGTCGTCGCCCTCTTCCAGCAGGTGCTCGGCGACACCGGCCTGCTCAACTCCTCGCTGGACGGCATGGGGTTGCACAGCGTCGACATCATCGGCAACCCCGACGCCTTCCGGCCGCTGGTGGTCGCCCAGGTCATCTGGAAGGACGCCGGCTGGGGCACGATCATCTTCCTCGCCGCGCTGGCCCAGGTCGACGAGCAGCAGTACGAGGCCGCCGCCATCGACGGCGCGGGCCCCTGGCGGCGCTTCTGGCACGTCACCCTGCCCGCCATCCGCCCGGTGGTCGTGCTGCTGCTCATCATGCGGCTCGGCGACATCCTCTCCGTCGGCTTCGAGCAGATGCTGCTCCAGCGCGACGCGGTCGGCCCACAGACCGCGGAGATCATCGACACCTTCGTCTACTACCAGGGCATCGTCGGCGGCGACTACGGATTCGCCGCCGCCGCGGGCCTGTTCAAGGGCGTCATCGGCGCCCTCCTCGTCTACGCCGCCAACAAGGTGGCCCACCGGCTCGGCGAACAGGGGGTCTACAAGTGAGTGCCCATGTCCGGCCCGGCTGGATGGAGAGGCCGAAGCCGCTCACCCAGGCCGCCAAAGCCCTCGCGCTGGTCGCCGTCGTGCTGCTGGTGTGCGTGCCGTTCCTCGTCATCGTGTCGACCTCACTGGCCTCCACCGACGAGGTCGTCGACAACGGCGGCTGGGTGCTGTGGCCGACCCATCCGTCCCTCGACGCCTACCGCGACATCCTCGACGGCGGCATCGTCACCCACGCCCTCGGCGTCAGCGCCGGCGTCACGATCGTGGGCACCCTGCTCAGCCTCGCCTGCACGGTGACCCTCGCCTACGCGCTGTCCCGCCCCGGCGTCTTCGGGAGCAGGCCCGCGCTGCTGCTGATCCTGTTCACGTTCCTCTTCCCGCCCGGCATGATCCCCAGCTTCCTGCTGGTCAAGGAGCTCGGACTGCTGGACAGTTACGCCTCGCTGGTGCTGCCCGTCGTGGTGAACGTGTTCAACCTGGTCGTCCTGCGCGGCTTCTTCCAAGGCATCCCGGAAGAGCTGTACGAGGCCGCCCGGCTCGACGGGGCGGGGGACTGGCGGGTGCTGGTCTCGATCGTCCTGCCGCTGTCCAAGGCCGCGCTCGCCGTGGTCGGGCTGTTCTACGCGGTGGCCTACTGGAACTCCTGGTTCTACGCCTCGCTGTACCTGGAGAGCGACCACTGGCCCCTGCAACAGGTCCTGCGCACCTACGTGGTGGCGGGCTCCGGGCTCACCGACGCGACGACCGGTGAGGGCACCGTGACCGCGCCGCAGACCGTGCAGATGGCGGTGCTGGTGATCGCCACCGTGCCGATCCTGCTGGTCTACCCGTTCCTGCAGAAGTACTTCACCAAGGGCGTGCTCACCGGCGCCATCAAGAGCTGACAGGTCCGTCCACCGCTGACGGTCCCTCAAGAGCCGTGTGTAGAAAGGTGACTTGCCGATGCCCCGCATGTCCCGCCGTACCCTGCTGCGTTCCACGGCCGCGGGTGGCGCCGCGGTCCTCGTCCCCGGTCTGCTGACCGCCTGCTCCACGAGCTCCGGCGACAGTGACGTCTCCAACGCCGGCAAGAAGCTCGCCCCCTGGCCCACCTACCGCCCCGCCGCCGGCCCCAAGCCGGACCTGGCCCCCACCGACGCCGGTGTCCAGGCCGGATACACCGCCTACCCCTCCGACCTGGTCAAGTCCGTCGCTCGCACCCCCGGCGACGGATCCACCGTCAAGGTCATGTCGGTGTCCTTCGGCACCCCGCCGAAGCCCGCTTCCGCGAACCGGTTCTGGGCGGCCGTCGAGAAGGCACTCGGCGTGAAGATCGAGTACACCGTGGTCTCCCAGGCCGACTACCAGAAGAAGATGGCCACCGTGATGGCCGGCGACGCCGACACCCTGCCGGACATCATCAACCTCTTCTCCGGGTTCGTCCTGCCGCGAGAGGCCGAGTTCGTGCAGCGGCGCGCGGAGGACCTCACGCCGTACCTGTCCGGCGACGCCGTCGCCGACTACCCCAACCTCGCGGGCATCCCCACGCACGCCTGGCGCGACATGGGCCGCATCGGCGGCCGCGTCTACGGCATCCCCCTGGAACGCCCGCTGCCCGGCTCCACCCTCTGGCTCAACCAGGGCATGTTCGCGGACGCCGGGATGACGGAGGGCTGGAGCGCCGACGACTTCGCCGCCGTCGCGAAGCGGGCGACCAGCGGACGAACGTACGCGCTCGGCGCCGCAGCGGGCTCCCTGTTCGGCAACGCCGTGCACTCCGCCGCCCACAACGCGCCCCAGGAGTGGTCCGTCACCAAGGACGGCGCCTTCCGGCCGGCCTGGGCCGACGAGCGCTTCAAGGCGTCCATCGCCTTCCAGGCCGAACTGCGCAAGGCGGGCTCCTTCCATCCGGACGCCACGTCCATCTCCCAGATCGACCTGACCACCCTCTACTACAACGGCACCGTCGGCTCCATGCAGGACGGCTTCGGCGCCTACCTGCCCAAGTACCGTGAGTCGAAGGGCAAGTTGACCCCGGCCGCGGCGCTGCCGTACAGCGTCGGCGGCGAACCCGGCGGTATCGTCGCCGCCCGCCGCTCCTTCGGCTACACGGTGCTGAAGAAGGCGAAGAAGGAACGTGTCGAACTGCTCCTGCGCATCCTCGACTTCCTCGCCGCGCCCTTCGGCAGCAAGGAGTGGGAACTCGTCCACTACGGCGTCGAGGGCACCCACTTCACCCGCGGCAAGGACGGCTCCCCGCAGCCCACGAAACTCGGCGAGGTGGAGAACAACACCAACCTGCCGCTGAAGTACCTCGCCGAAGGCCCCCAGGTGCTGTTCGTGCCGGGCATGCCCGACGCCGTACGGGCCCTGCACGCCTGGCAGCTCAAGACCGTCCCGCGCGCCATCCGCAACGCCTCCTACGGCCTGCAGTCACGTACGAAGAACGCCCAGGGCACCACCCTCAGGGCGTTCCTCGACGACACTGTCACCGGCATCGTCGCCGGGCGCGTCCCGCTGTCGGAGTGGGACGGGGCGGTCAAGAAGTGGCGGTCGAGGGGCGGCGACAGAATGGCCGAGGAGTTCGCGAAGGACTACACGGCCAACACGTGATCGGGTGCCGGTGAGAACCGGGCGCCGGTGAAAGAGGAGACGCGGGGATGGGGAACGACGTGGGACCCAAGCGGCGGGTCACGATCCGGGAGGTCGCCGAACGGGCGGGCGTGTCGATGGCGACCGCCTCCCGCGCCCTGAGCGGCAACCACCCGGTGCCCGCCGCGACCCGGACCCGTGTGCTGCGCGCGGCCCGCGACCTCGACTACGTCGCCAACGCGCACGCCCGCGCCCTGGTCGGCGGCGGCCGCAAGATGGCCGCGGTCGTCGTCCGCCAGGTGACCAGCCCGTTCTACGCCCAGGTCGCCGAGGGCGTGGAGGCGGAGGCCGCCGACCGGGGCTGGCTGTGCGTGGTCGGCGCGACCGGCGGGGACCCGCAGCGCGAGATGGAGTTCGTGCAGCTCATGCGGGAGGAGGGGGCGCGGCTGGTGATCCTGGTCGGCGGGGTCGTCGAGGACGACGCGTACCGCTCGCGCGTCACGCACTACGCGCAGGCCCTGGACGCGTCCGGGGCGCGGCTGGTGTTGTGCGGGCGGCCGGCGCCGGGGCCCGACATACCGGCACTCGTCGTCGAGTTCGACAACGAGGCGGGGGCCCGGGCCATCACCGGGCACCTGCTGTCGGCCGGGCACCGGCGGATCGTCTTCCTCGGGGGGCTGCCCGGCAACACCGCCCTCGACGCCCGGGTCGCCGGATACCGGGGCGCGCTCGCGGAGCACGGGTTGCCTCCGGCGGCCGCGCGGGTCGTCGACTGTGGCCTCGGTCGAGCGGCCGGCCTGCACGCGATGACCGAACTCCTCAAGGAGACACGGGAGTTCACCGCGGTGGTCGCCGGGGACGACATGGTCGCCGCGGGGGCGCTGCGGGCGATCGCCGATGCGGGGCTTGTCGTTCCCGATGACATGTCCGTCGTCGGGTACAACGACATCCCGCTTGCCGAGGACTTCAATCCGCCGCTCACCACGGTGCGGACTCCTGCGGAGGAGCTTGGGCGGGCGGCTGTGCGGATCGCTCTGCGGGATCCCGAGCATGCGGCCGGCAGCCAGCACCTGCTCGGGACGCACATCGTTGTGCGGCGCAGTGTGGCTCCGCCGGGGGGGCCGTCTTGAATCTGCGGGTGATTCGTGGCTGGTCGCGCAGTTCCCCGCGCCCCTTTGGGGCGCGTTGTGCTTGCCCCTTTTTGGACGCTATGGAGGATTTCGTCCCGTATGACTGTGCCGCTCCTTCTTGGTCATCCCGCGCCCGATCCGGTGCTCTCGCCGATCACTGGCTGGACCCGCGTTCACTGGGAGGTGACTGCTGATCGGCTTCTGGAGGGGCTGTTGCCGTATGCCTCGCCGGGGTTTGCGCAGTACCGGCTGCCTGGGCCGCCCAGTCACTCCGGGGTCTGGTCGGACGGGCTGGAGGGGTTCGCCCGGTCGTTCCTGCTCGCCGCTTTCCGTATCGCGGGCTCGGGTGGGCGGGTCGGACCGGCCCTTGTCGAGCGGTACGCGGCCGGGCTCGCCGCGGGCACCGACCCGCACGGCGGTGAACGCTGGCCGCCCATCACCGACCGCGCCCAGCCCATGGTCGAGGCCGCGTCGATCGCGATCGCCCTGCACGAGTCCCGCCGCTGGCTGTGGGACCACCTCGACGACCGCGTGCGCGAGCAGGTCACCGACTGGCTGGGCGGTTTCGTCGGGGCCGACGTCAACGACTCCAACTGGCGGCTGTTCCAGGTCATCACGGAGGAGTTCCTGGCCTCCGTCGGCGCCCCGCACAGCCGCGCCGAGATCGACGCCGGGCTCGCCCGTCTCGACGACTGGTACCGGGGCGGCGGCTGGTACACGGACGGTGACGGCCGCAAGTTCGACTCCTACAACGCCCTCGCGCTGCATCTGTACCCGGTGCTGTGGGCCCGCATCGCGGGCCCGCGCGCGCACCCCGGGACGGTGGCCCGGCACCGCGCCAGGCTGCGTGAGTTCCTCGCCGTCCACCAGCACTTCTTCGGCTCCGACGGCGCCCCGGTGCACCAGGGCCGTTCCCTCACCTACCGTTTCGCGACCACCGCACCGCTGTGGGCGGGCGCCCTCGCCGACGCCACCCCGTTACCCCCGGGCCGGGCCCGCCGCCTCGCCTCGGGCGCGCTGAAGCACTTCGCCGAGCGAGGCGTGCCGGACGAGCGGGGTCTGCTCACCCTCGGCTGGTACCGCCCCTTCCTCCCGGTCACCCAGCGCTACTCGGGCCCCGCCTCCCCGTACTGGGCGAGCAAGGCCTTCCTGGGCCTGCTGCTGCCCGAGAACCACCCGGTGTGGACGGCACCCGAGGAGCCCGCCCCTGTGGACACGGCCGACGTACGCCTGGCCCTCCCGGCACCCGGCTGGCTCCTGCACTCCACCGCCGCCGACGGGATCGTACGGATCGTCAACCACGGCAGCGACCGGTTTCCGCCCCCGCCGGCCACCGGCGAGGAAAGCCCGCACTACGCCCGGTTCGCGTACTCCAGCGCGACGGCCCCCGAAACCCCCGGCGCCCAGGGCACCGGGCCGGACAACCACCTCGCCCTGCTCGCCCCCGACGGCACGCCGTCCCCACGCGGCCGTATCCACCCGCTCGGTGTCTCGGGCGGCCGTGCCGCCTCCTGGCACCGGGCACGAGGGCACCGCATAGAGACGGTGAGCGTGGTGCACGGCCCCTGGGAGGTGCGGGTCCACCACCTCGACGTCCCGCCCGGGACGCCGGTCCGCGAAGGCGGCTGGGCCGTCGCCGACGACACCGCGGCGCCGGTCGCCCGGACCGGGCCCCGCCAGGCGTCGGCCCGCCGTGCGGACGGCCTGACCAGCGCGATCACCGGCCTGTACGGCTGGGAGGGTGCCGTGGGCAGGGTCACGACGGCCGTCGGCACCAACGCCGTGGGCCACCACTCGGCGACACCCGTGCTCCAACTGGCGGACGGCGCCCGCCTGTTGGTCACCCTGGTGGTGCTCAGCGCCGACCCGGACGCGCTGTGTACGGGAGCGGGCGCCTCGGTCGCCGAGGACGGCACCGTGGAGATCCGCTTCCCGGACGGCACCCTGGAAAGGGTGGCGCCCCGGCTCAGCGCTGCGCCAGAGCCATCGCCCGGTCCAGCGCCTGGAGGAACGAGTTGACGGTCACCCGGTCCCGTACCGCCAGCCGCAGCCACTGTTCGTCCAGCCCAGGGAAGGTGTCCCCGCGCCGGACCGCGAACCCGAGGTCGCGCAGATGCCGTCGTACGGCCAGGGCGTGCGGCAGCCGAACGAGCACGAACGACGCCTCGGCGGGCCCCGCCACCCGCAGCCCGTCGGCGCCGAACTCCTCGAGCCCCGCGACGAGATGGGCCCGGTCGGTGGCGACCCGGTGGGCGGCGTGACCCGCCTCCGCCAGCGCCCGCGGTGAGACGCACGCCTGAGCCGCCGCCAGGGCGGGCGTGGACACCGGCCACAGCGGCTGGGCCCGCTCCAGTTCCACGACGATCTCCGGCGCGGCCAGCACATAACCGATCCGCAGCCCGGCCAGCCCCCACGTCTTGGTCAGGCTGCGCAGCACCACGAGCCCGGGCACGTCCGTCCGCCCGGCCAGTGCCTCCCGCTCACCCGGCACCACGTCCATGAACGCCTCGTCCACCACCAATGTCCGCCCGGGACGCGCCAGTTCGGCGAGCACGGCGGCCGGATGGAGTACGGACGTGGGGTTCGTCGGGTTGCCGACCACGACCAGGTCGGCGTCCTCGGGAACGGCCGCCGGATCCAGCCGGAAACCGTCCTCCTCCCGCAGCAGCACCCTCTCGACCGGGTGACCGGCGTCCCGCAGCGCCGCCTCCGGCTCCGTGAACTGGGGGTGCACCACGACCGGCCGACGCACCTTCAGGGCCCGCGCGAGCAGGACGAACGCCTCCGCGGCACCCGCCGTCAGCAGCACCCGCTCCACCGGCAGCCGGTGCCGCGCGGCCACCGCCGCCCGCGCCGCCCGCCCGTCCGGATAGGCGGCCAGCGAGGTCAGCGACTCGGCGATCCGCTCCCGCAGCCAGCCCGGCGGGGTGTTCGCACGGACGTTCACGGCCAGGTCGACGACCGCCGGGCCGACGTCACGCACCTCGGCGTCGCCGTGGTGGCGCAGGTCATGTCCCTCAGTGCGCATGGGAGTGGGAGTGTCCTCCGTGCTGGTGGTGCCCGTGGTGGTGGTCCTCGTCGTCGGGGTGGAAGTGCGGCTGCTGCGGCAGGCCGACCTTGTCCTCGAACCCCGGCAGCGCGATCCGGTACACGCACGAGTCGCAGTTCATCCGCAGGTCGCCCTTGACGGCCTCCTCGTAACGTTCCCACACCAGGTCCAGCAACTCCGGCTCCGGACCGATGACATCGGCCGACCGGACCTCGACCTCCGGGTGCGCGGCCGCCCAGCCCTCCGTCTGCTGCCGCACCCGGTCCGGCAGGATCCCGGTGAACAGGAAGTAGGGCAGCACCACGATCCGCCGCGCCCCGAGCTTCGCGCACCGGTCCAGGCCGCTGGGCACGTCCGGCGCCGCCAGCGACACGAACGCCGTCTCCACGCCCGCGTATCCGCGCCCCTCCCACAGCAGCCGGGCCGCCTTGTGCACCTCGGCGTTCGCGTCGGGGTCCGTGGACCCGCGCCCCACCAGCAGCACCGTCACGTCGGCCCGGTCCGCGGGCGTGCGCACCGCCTCGCCGAGCGCCTCGTCCAGCCGTCGCTCCAGCACACTCAGCAGCGCGGGGTGCGGGCCCAGCGGACGGCCGTAGCTGTACGAGATCCCCGGGTGCCGTTCCTTCTCGCGGGCCAGCGCCGCCGGGATGTCGCCCTTCGCGTGTCCGGCGGACACCAGCATCAGCGGAACCGCCGCGAACCGGCGGACCCCCCGCTCCACCAGCTCGGTGACCGCGTCGCCCAGCGGCGGCGGGGACAGTTCGATGAATCCGCCCGCGACGGGCAGTTCGGGGTGGCGGTGGCCCAGGCGCCGTACGAAGTCGCGGAACGCCTCGGCTCCGGCGTCGTCCCGGGTGCCGTGGCCGGCGATGAGCAGGGCGGGCGGCGGGGTGGTCACGGTTGCTCCTCGGAAGGTGAATCGGGGTGGTACAGCAGGGCGTTGAGCGCGGCGGCGGCGACCGCCGAACCGCCCTTCTCGGACACGTTGCTGACAGCGGGCAGCCCGCTCTCGCGCAACGCGGCCTTGGACTCGGTGGCGCCGACGAAGCCGACGGGCAGGCCGATGACGAGCGCGGGGGAGGCGTCCAGGGTCAGCAGTTCCTCCAGCGCGGTGGGGGCGTTGCCGATCACCCACAGCGCGCCGGGACCGACCTGTTGGTACGCCAGCCGGATCGCGTGCGCCGACCGGGTCAGCCCGGGGCCGGCGGTGGCGTCCTTGAGACGGCAGACGGTCTCCCGCCGGGTGATCCCGGCCGCCACCATCTCCACGTCCACGACGACCGGCGCGCCCGCGTGCAGCGCCGCGTGCGCCGCCGCCAGGTCGCCCTCGTCCATGACGAGATCCGTCGCGTACTCCAGGTCGGCCGCGGAGTGGATGACCCGTTCCACGACCGCCCGGGTCAGTGGCGGGAAGCGCGAGGTGTCCAGGCGGGCGCGCAGCCGACGGAAGGACTCCTGCTCGATCGGGTGGACCACACGGTTCACCGGTTCTCCTCCCGTGCGTCCTGAGGGCTGTGCTGCCAGCGGTAGCCGCGCGGCGTCACCATGCGCCCGGCGATCCGCCGGGTCGCGGTGTTGCCCACGGTCACGACCGTCATCATGTCGACCGTCGCCGGGTCCAGGTCGGCCAGGGTCGTCAGCCGGGCGGACTCGTCCGGCCGTGACGCGTTCCGTACGACACCGACCGGCGTCGTCGCCTCCCGGTGCTCGGCGAGGACCGCGAGCGCCTTCGGCAGCTGCCAGTCGCGGCCCCGGCTGCGCGGGTTGTAGAACGTCACGACGATGTCCGCCTCGGCCGCCGCCCGCACCCGCCGCTCGATGACCTCCCACGGCGTGTGCAGGTCGGAGAGGCTGATGGACACGTGGTCGTGGCCCAGCGGCGCGCCGAGCACCGCGGCGGCGGCGAGCGCCGCGGTCACCCCCGGCACACCGACCACGTCGATGTCGTCGGAGGCCTCGGCGAGCGCGGGGGAGGCCATGGCGTACACGCCCGCGTCGCCGCTGCCGATCAGCGCGACGGCCCGGCCCTCGCGAGCCTCCTCGACGGCCGTCCGGGCCCGCTCCTCCTCCGCCCCGAGCCCCGACTCCAGGATCCGGGTGCCCGGTCGCAGCAGGTCGCGGATCTGGTCGACGTACTGGTCGAGACCGACGAGCACGGAGGCGCGCCGCAACTCCGCCTTGGCGCGGGGCGTGAGCAGGTCCCGGGCGCCGGGCCCGAGCCCGACCACCGCGAGCCGGCCGCGCGCGGGGCGCCGTACCACCGCGCAGGTCGCCATGGCGGGATCCGCCGCCGACTTCCGCTTGGGGACGAGGAGTTCACCCCCGCGGATGAGCGCGGCGGCCTCGGCCACGGACGGTGTGCCGACGGCGGCGAGCGGCGCGTCGGACGGGTTGGGCACGTTCACGGACGCCAACTCCGGTGCGGACCAGGTCACCAGCGGCACGCCCAGGCGCTCGGCCGCCTCGACGATCCCGGCTTCCTCCGCCTTGGCGTCGACCGTGGCGAGTTCGGCGATGCTGCCGGCCGACAGTCCCGCGTCCCGCAGCGCGGCCTCGACCAGCCCCAGCACCTCCTCGGCCGGCGCGCCCCGGGAGGCGCCCACACCGACGACGAGGGACGGCGGGCGCAGCACGACCGTACGCTCGGCGGGTTCGACCAGGCGGTCCGTCAGCCGGATCGTGTACGGCCCTTCCTCGGTGACCGGGAGGGCCGGAAGAGGCCAGCCGAAGTCGGCCTGCAGCGCCACCGGCTCGCCGTCGAGCAGGGCCCGGGAGACCCCGGCGACATCCCCCTCCACCGGGAACCCGAGGGTGTCGAGACCCGGTACCCCCACCGCGTCCGTGGCCGTCGTCACCACGGGCTGCGCACCCAGCAACTCACCTACCTCGACCGCGAGTTCATTGGCGCCGCCGCCATGGCCGCCCGCCAGCGACACGGCGAACCGTCCGCCCTCGTCGACGCAGACCACGCCCGGGTCGGAGGCCTTGTCACCCAGCAGCGGCGCGACCAGCCGCACCACCGCCCCCGTCGCCAGGAAACACACGAGCTGCTCGCACTGCGCGAACGCGGCCCGTACGGCGTCCCCGACCGGGCCCTCGTACACCCGCGTCCGTTCCGGCCAGGCCGCGGCCAGCCGGTCCCGCGCCGCCGCGCCCGCCGCGGTGGCGGAAATGAGGCCGATCACTGATTCACTCCTTCACGCTGTGCCGGGGGTCTGACGCCCCACAGCAGAAAAACGGGATTCGTCGCCGCGAGCCGGGTCACGTCCCCCGGCAGCGGGGCGAGCCGGGACGACTGCAACAGCACCCCGTCGCAGTCGAAGCCGGCGTCGGTGAGCGCCGTCCGCACGGCCGGTACCCGGTCGAGCGCGGCCATCGCGACGACGACGGTCCGCCGGGCCCGCCGCGCGCACGCCGTGACGACGGCGGGCAGTTCGCGTCCCCCGCCACCGACGAACACCGCGTCGGGATCGTCCAGGCCGGACAGCACGGTCGGCGCCGCCCCGTGCACCACCCGTACGTCGACCCCGTGCGCGGCGGCGTTCGCACGGATCCGCCCGACCCCGTCGAGGGTCTTCTCCACCGCCGTCACGGCCGCGCCGAACCGCGCGCACTCCACGGCCACCGACCCCGACCCCGCGCCGACGTCCCAGACCAGGTCACCGAGGCGGGGCCCGAGCCGGGCCAGTGCCAGCGCCCGCACCTCGAACTTGGTGATCATCGAGTCGCGGTGCGCGAACTCCCCTTCGTCCAGGGCCCATCCGGCGGGCCCGGCAGGCGGCCCGGCGACCGTACGCACGGCGCCCAGCGCCCGCGCCTCGTCCAGGCACAGCACCACGCTCACCGACGCCCCCCAGTCCCGGGCCGCGGCCTCGGCGGGTGTCACCCGCTCCACCCGCTCGTCCTCGGAGCCGAGCGCGGAGGCGACCACCAGGACCCGCGCGTCGGACCCGAGCGCGGCCCCCAGTTCCGCGGGCCCCGCCCCCGGCCCGGTCAGCACGGCGACCTTCGGCCGGGCCCGGCACACGTTGACCGCCGTCCGCAGCTCACGCCCGTGCGCGCTGACCACGACCGCGTCGTCCCAGGGCAGCCCGACCCGGGCGAAGGCGGCGGCGACGGACGAGACACCGGCCCGCACGTCGAGCCGCCCGGCGCCGAACCGCTCCGCCAGCACCCGCACGATCCCGAAGAACCCGGGGTCGCCGGAGGCCAGCACGACGACCGGACTCCGCCGCTCCTCCTCCAGATACCGCTCGATGGTGTCCAGGGCGGGCGCCAGCGCACCGAGGACCACCTGCTCGGCGTCCGCGGCGATGGGCGCGGCGGCCAGGTGCCGTCGGCCGCCCACGACCAGACCGGCCCCGGCCACGGCGGCCGCGGCGTCCGGCGGAAGCGGCGCCCCCGTCCCCGTACCGACGACGGTGATCGGACGGTCCCTCACGTTCCGGCACCCCGGGCGCGCAGGGCCTTGCGGGCCTGAGGGTCGGCCTTGCGGTAGCCGTGGAAGTGACCGGGGTGGTAGAGGTGCGAGCGGGTGCCCTCGGCGTCGAGCGCCGGGCCGACCAGGAACAGGGTGTGCTTCCAGAGCTTGTGCTCCTTGACCGTCTCCTCCAGGGTGCCGATGGTGCACTTCACGATCAGCTCCTCCGGCCAGGTCGCCTGGTAGGCGACGACCACCGGCGTGCTGGTCGGATAGCCGCCCTCCAGCAACTCCCGCACGAGCTGACCACTGCGCGCGGCCGACAGGAAGATCGCCATCGTGGTGCCGTGCTTGGCGAACTCCCGCACCTCCTCCCCGGGCGGCATCGGCGTCTTGCCGCCGCCGAGCCGGGTGAGCACCACGGACTGGGCGACCTCCGGGATGGTCAGCTCACGCCCGGCGAGCGCCGCGACGGCGGAGAACGCGGAGACGCCCGGGACCACCTCGGTCTCGATGCCGATCCGGGCACACCGGTCGAGCTGCTCCTGCGTACCGCCCCACAGCGCGGGGTCGCCGGAGTGGATGCGGGCCACCCGCAGACCCTGCGCGAGGGCCCGCTCGTACACGGCGACCACGTCCTCCAGGGACATCGTCGCCGAGTCCAGGATCTCCGCGTCCTCGCGCGCGTGCTGGAGGACCTCCGCCTGGACCAGGCTGGCCGCCCAGATCACGATGTCGGCGTCGGCGATGGCACGCGCGGCACGGATCGTCAGCAGGTCGGCGGCGCCGGGGCCGGCACCGACGAAGGTCACTTTGCCGGTGGGGGCATCGGCCATGGGTTCGGGTCCTCTCGTGCGGAAGTTCAGTGCTGCTGGGTTCGGAGGTGCGTGACCGGGCCCTGATCGGATACCAAGGGCACATGGCGGTCTTTGTCGCGCTCGGCGCGTTCCTGATGACGCTGGCGGGCGGCTGGACGGCACTGCGGGTGACCGACCGCCGCCATCTCGTGCTGGGCCTGGCCGGCGGCCTGATGCTCGGCGTGGTCGGCCTGGACCTGCTGCCGGAGTCGCTGGAAGCGGCCGGCACCGAGGTCTTCGGCGTCCCCGCCGCGCTGCTGCTGTTCGTGGCCGGATTCCTGCTGGCCCACATGGTGGAACGCCTGCTCGCGGGCCGTCAGGCCGCGCACGGCGCCGAGGAAACCGCTCCCCGCGACGGCAGGGCGCCCCAGGTGGGCCTGACCGCGGCCGCGGCGATGGTCGGCCACAGCGCCATGGACGGTGTGGCGATCGGCGCGGCCTTCCAGGTCGGCGGCGGCATGGGCGCGGCGGTCGCGCTGGCCGTCGTCGCCCACGACTTCGCGGACGGCTTCAACACGTACACGATCACGAGCCTCTACGGCAACGCCCGCCGCCGGGCCCTGGCGATGCTGTTCGCGGACGCGGCGGCCCCGGTCGTGGGCGCGGCCTCCACGCTGTTCTTCACGATCCCGGAGGGGGTGCTCGGCGGCTATCTCGGGTTCTTCGGCGGCGCGCTGCTGTATCTCGCGGCCGCCGAGATCCTCCCCGAGGCCCACCACGAACACCCCGCCCACTCGACCCTGCTGTGCACGGTCGCGGGAGTGGCGTTCATCTGGCTGGTCGTCGGAGTCGCGGGCTGACACCGCGGGTCTCGGGGGGCCGGTTCTTGACGGGCTCACAGTTTTCCGCCCCGGCCGCCGTCGCGTCGCGCGGGTGCGATGAGCGTGGAGAGATACGGCAGCGGAGCACCGTCGAGGTCGGCGGCCGGGCGGATGGACTCGGACTCCAGCCCGAGCGCCGACCCCCACACGGCGTCGCCGAGCCGCCCGGTCTCCCGCAACGCCTCGGCCACCTCCCGTGACTGCCGCCCGAACTTGTACGCGACGACGGTCCCGGGCCCGTTCAGGGCGTCCTTGAGCGCGGCGGCCCCGGCGGTGACGGGTACCAGCGTGAGCGGCTCGGTCCCCTCGGTGAGGACGGCCCCCGAGCGTGCCGCGAGGTCCTGCATCGCGGTGATTCCGGGCACGGTCTGCACGACCACGCCCGGCACCAGCTCGGTGATGGTCTGCGCGAGATAGGTGAAGGTGGAGTACACGTTCGGATCGCCGATGGTCGCGAAGGCGACGGAACCATGGGCTTCCAGCAGCCGGGCGACCCGCTCTCCGGCGGCGTCCCAGGCGGCCTCCCGGCGGGCCCGGTCACTGCGCTCGTTGAGCGCGAACACCACCCGGACGACCTTCTCCTCGGGCACGTAGTGCAGCACGGTGGCTTCCGCGCGACCCCGCTCACCCCCGTCCTGCCCGTCAGCCGCCGCCATGACGGGTACGACGACCACCTCGGCCTCCCGCAGAGCGTTGACGCCCTTGACGGTCACCAGCTCCGGGTCCCCGGGCCCTACCCCGACTCCGATCAGTCTGCTGCTCATGACGTCCGGCACCTCTCCACGAACCGACGGGCGACACCGGGCTCGGACGCCCAGTGCGTGTGCAGATAACTCGCGTGCACACCCTGCTGTACGAAACCTTCGAGCCGCCGTCGGGGGGCACGCACACCCCAGGCGGCGACCTCCCCCGCCCCGGGCTCCACCATGGTCCGGTGGAACTCGTGCCCCCGCATCCGCGTCCCGGCCTCGGCGAGCACGCTGTCACTGACGGCCACGGCGTCCCGGTACCCGAGCGTGAGCCGCTCGGACATCCGCGCGGTCGTGTCCAGCACCCCGCACATCGGCAGCCCGTCGAGCTCACGGCTGAGATAGAGCAGCCCCGCACACTCGGCGGCGACCGGAGCGCCACTCTCCGCGAGGGCCGCGACGGACTTGCGCAGGGGTTCGTTGGCGGACAGCTCGGCGGCGTACACCTCGGGGAAACCGCCCCCGATGACCAACCCGCGCGTTCCGTCGGGAAGTTGCTCGTCCCTGAGCGGATCGAAGACGACCACTTCGGCCCCGGCCGCGGTGAGCAGCTCGGTGTGCTCCGCGTAGGAGAAGGTGAAAGCGGGCCCCCCGGCGACGGCGACCCTCACGCCGGACGGCCCCTTGAATCGCCGGTCCGCTTCTCCCAGCCCGTCCGGCGTTTGAGGACGAGGCCCGTCCAGGGCCGAAAGCGGGGGCCCGGGGGCGGCAGCCCCCAAAGACGGGAAGGGAAGGGGCGGCGGGGGCGAAGAACCCAGCACCTCACCCGCATCCCAACCCGCACCCGACAACACCCCCGCACCGCGCGCCAGCCCAAGCAGCCCCTCAAGATCACACCCGGACACCACCTGCTCCGCCATCGCCGCAACCGCCTCCACCGCCGAAGCCCGCCGCTCGGCGACCGGCACCAGCCCCAGATGCCGCGAAGGCGTCTCCACCTGAGCCACCCGCCGCAGCACACCGAACACCGGCACCCCCGCCGAGTCCAACGCCTCCCGCAGCAACTCCTCGTGCCGATCCGACCCGACCTTGTTCAGGATCACGCCCCCGACCCGCACCTCCGGGTCCCAGGAGGCGAACCCGTGCACCAGCGCCGCCACCGACCGGGACTGCGACGAGGCGTCGACGACCAGCACCACCGGCGCCCGCAGCAGCTTCGCCACATGAGCCGTGGACGCCAGCTCGCCCTCCCCGGCGGCCCCGTCGTACAGCCCCATCACACCCTCGACGACGGCGAGGTCACAGCCCCGCGCACCGTGCGCGAACAACGGCCCGACCAGCTCCGCCCCGCACAGATACGCGTCGAGGTTCCGCCCCACCCGCCCGGTCGCGAGCGCGTGGTACCCGGGGTCGATGTAGTCCGGCCCGACCTTGTGCCCGGACACGGCAAGCCCGCGCGCGGTGAACGCGGCCATCAACCCCGTGGCGACGGTGGTCTTGCCGCTGCCCGAGGAGGGCGCGGCGATGACCAGCCGAGGGACGGAGGACGTCACCATTCGATGCCCCGTTGCCCCTTCTGCCCGGCGTCCATCGGATGCTTGACCTTGGACATGTCGGTGACGAGGTCCGCGAAGTCCACCAGCTTCTCGGGCGCGTTGCGTCCGGTGATCACCACATGCTGGGTGCCGGGCCGGTTCCGCAGCACGTCGATCACCTCGTCGGTGTCGACCCACCCCCAGTGCATCGGGTACGCGAACTCGTCGAGCACGTACAGCTGGTACGTCTCGGCGACCAGGTCCCGCTTGACCTGCTCCCAGCCCTCCCGGGCCTTCTCCTCGTTGTCCAGCTGCTGATCGCGCTGGACCCAGGACCATCCCTCGCCCATCTTGTGCCAGTCGACGGACCCGCCCTGCCCGGACGCACCCAGCACCCGCAGCGCGTTCTCCTCGCCGACCTTCCACTTCGCCGACTTGACGAACTGGAACACTCCGATCGGCCATCCCTGGTTCCAGGCCCGCAGCGCGAGACCGAAAGCGGCGGTGGACTTGCCCTTCCCGATGCCCGTGTGGACGACGACCAGCGGCCGGTTGCGGCGCTGCCGGGTCGTCAGCCCGTCCTCCGGTACGACACTCGGCTGTCCCTGCGGCATTACGCGGCCCTCCTCGAATCGCCCTGAACTTCCCTGACCAGCCCGGCGATCGAGTCCGCCCGCAGCTCGTCCAACGTCACCGCCGTACCGCCCAGCTCACCCGCGAGCTGTCCGGCCAGTCCCAGCCGCACCGGCCCCGACTCGCAGTCCACGACCACCGAGGCGACCGAGTCGGCCGCGAGGAGACGGGCCGCACGCCCGGCGAGCGCGACCGGCTCGACCCCGCCCGTGGCGCGCCCGTCGGTCACCACCACGACCAGCGCCCGCCGAGCCGGATCCCGCAGCCGCTCCACCCGCAGCACCTCGTGCGCCCGCAGCAGGCCCGCCGCGAGCGGCGTCCGGCCGCCCGTCGGCAGGGACTCCAGCCGAACCGCCGCCGCGTCCACGGAGGAGGTCGGGGGCAGCGCCACCTCGGCGGCCGAGCCCCGGAAGGTCACCAGCCCCACCTTGTCCCGCCGCTGGTAGGCGTCCAGGAGCAGGGACAGCACGGCACCCTTCACGGCACTCATCCGCTGCCGGGCCGCCATGGACCCGGACGCGTCGACGACGAACAGCACGAGATTCCCCTCGCGCCCCTCCCGCGTCGCCTGCCGCAGATCGTCCCGCCGTACGACCAGCCCACGCCCCGAGCGTCCGCGCGCCCGCTGATGCGGCGCCGCCGCGTGCACGGTCGCCGCCAGGTGCAGCTTGGTCAGCGCCCCCCGGGGCCGCCGGGCCCCGGTCGTCCGCCCCTGCTCGGTCCGCGCCCGTGACCGCCTTCCCGCGACACCCTCACCGAGACCGGGCACGCTCAGGACCTTGGTACGGAAGGGCTCGGACGCCCGCGTCGGCTGCTGCTCGCCCGCGCCGCCACCGGAGGACTGCGGCTGTCCGCCCTCCTCCCCGGCCTCGGGCCGCGCCCCGGTGTCACCGCCCTCGTCGGGCCCCTCGGACGGCGGCTGCCCGCCACCGCCGCCGTCCCCGTCGGGCCCCGGACCGTCAGGATCCGTCCCGTCCGGATCCGGGTCCTCGTCGTCCGAGCCGCCGAACTCCTCCAGGGTCTCGTCGAGTTTGTCCTCGTCGAGTCCGGGCGCGTCGAAGGGATTGCGTCGCCTGCGGTGCGGCAGCGCGAGCAGCGCGGCCTGCCGGACATCCTCCGCGAGGACCTCCGTCCGCCCGGCCCACGCGGCCAGCGCGCTCGCCGTCCGGGCCATCACGATGTCGGCCCGCATGCCGTCCACCTCGAACGCGGCGCAGGTCGCCGCGATCTGCCGCAGCGCCCCGTCGCCCAGCCGCACCGACGGCAGCAGCTCCCGCGCCGCCACGATCCGGGCCCGTACGGCGGCCTCCTCGGCGGCCCAGCGCGCGGCGAAGCCGGCCGGGTCGTCGTCGTACGCGAGCCGTCGCCGCACCACCTCCACCCGCTGGTCGGGCTCCCGCGAGGCCGCGACCTCGACGGTCAGCCCGAACCGGTCGAGCAACTGCGGCCGCAGTTCGCCCTCTTCGGGGTTCATGGTCCCGACGAGCAGGAACTTCGAGGCGTGCCGTACGGAGACACCCTCGCGTTCCACGTACGACGCGCCCATCGCCGCCGCGTCGAGCAGCAGGTCGACCAGGTGGTCGTGGAGGAGGTTGACCTCGTCGACGTACAGGATCCCGCGGTGCGCGTCGGCGAGCAGCCCGGGCTCGAAGGCCTTCACGCCCTCGGCCAGCGCCCGCTCGATGTCGAGGGCGCCGACGAGCCGGTCCTCGGAGGCACCGACGGGGAGTTCCACCATGCGGGCGGGACGCCGGGCACCGCCGCCGGTCTCGTGCGGCCCGTCCGGGCAGTCGGGGTCGGGTGCGCCGGGGTCGCAGGAGAAACGGCAGCCGGGGACCACCGAGACCTCCGGCAGCAGCGCCGAAAGGGCCCGCACCGCCGTCGACTTGGCGGTGCCCTTCTCGCCGCGCACCAGCACCCCGCCGACCGCCGGGGACACGGCGTTCAGCAGCAGCGCGAGCCGCAGGTCGTCCTGACCGACGACGGCCGTGAACGGGAACGGGGTACTCACTTGTCGTCGCCCTCCAGATCGCCTTCCAGCTCCAGGTAGGTGGCCCGCAGCCGTTCCATGGTGTCCGCGTCCGGCTCCGCCCACAGTCCGCGCTCGGCGGCCTCCAGGAGCCGTTCCGTGATGCCGCGCAACGCCCAGGGGTTGGACTTCTTCATGAAGTCCCGGTTCTCCTGGTCGAAGACGTACTCGGCGCTGAGCTTCTCGTACATCCAGTCGTCGACCACGCCCGCCGTCGCGTCGTACCCGAAGAGGTAGTCGACCGTCGCCGCCATCTCGAAGGCGCCCTTGTAGCCGTGCCGCCGCATCGCCGCCATCCAGCGCGGGTTGACCACCCGGGCGCGGAAGACGCGGTGGGTCTCCTCGCCGAGCGTGCGGGTCTTGACCTGGTCGGGGACGGCCGAGTCGCCGACGTACGCCTCGGGGGAGTCGCCCGTCAGATGGCGGACCATGGCGACCATGCCGCCGTGGTACTGGAAGTAGTCGTCGGCGTCCACCAGGTCGTGCTCGCGGGTGTCCACGTTCTTGGCGGCCACCGCGATCCGCTTGAACGCCGTCTCCATGTCGCCGCGCGCGGCCCGCCCGTCGAGCCCGCGCCCGTAGGCGTAGCCGCCCCACACCGCGTACACCTCGGCGAGGTCGGCGTCGGAGCGCCAGTTACGGGCGTCGATCAGCGGCAGCAGCCCGGCGCCGTACGCGCCCGGCTTGGAACCGAAGATCCGGGCGGTCGCGCGCCGCCGGTCACCGTGCTCGGCGGTGTCGGCGTCGGCGTGCGCGCGCACGTAGTTCTGCTCGGCGCTCTCGTCCAGCTCCGCCACCGCCCGCACCGCGTCGTCGATCAGCCCGACCACATGCGGGAACGCGTCCCGGAAGAAACCGGAGATGCGGACCGTGACGTCGATGCGGGGCCGGCCCAGCTCCGCTGGCGGGACCACCTCGAAGCCGGTCACCCGGCGCGAGGCGTCGTCCCACACGGGGCGGCAGCCGAGCAGCGCGAGGATCTCGGCGATGTCGTCGCCCTGGGTGCGCATGGCGGAGGTGCCCCACACCGTCAGGCCGACGGACTTCGGGTACGCGCCGGTGTCCTGGAGGTAGCGCTGGACCAGCGAGTCGGCCAGCGACTGGCCGACCTCCCAACTCAGCCTGGACGGAATGGCCTTGGGGTCGACGGAGTAGAAGTTGCGGCCGGTCGGCAGGACGTTGACGAGCCCACGGGTCGGGGAGCCGGACGGACCGGCCGGGATGTAACCCCCGTCGAGCGCCTTGAGGATGTGGCCGATCTCGTCGGTGGTCCGGGCCAGCCGCGGTACGACCTCCGTGCAGGCGAACTCCAACACGGCGACCGCGTCGGCCAGTTCGGCGCCGAGCACCTCACGCACCAGGGGCGCGCTCTCGGCGGCCGCCCAGCCCCGCTCCTCCATGCCTTCGGCGAACCGCCGGCACAGCTGCTCCAGCAGGTCGATCGCGTCGGCCGCCGAACGAGCGGGCCCCTCGACGAGGTCCGTCAGCTCCGCCGGGACCTTGAGCGGCGCCCCCGGCTCGGCCAGCAACTCCTTCTCCACCAGCCCGAAGTGCGCGGCCAGCGACGCCCGCAGACCGGGCAGCGCGTTCGCCTGCCCGCCCCACACCTGAGACGCCCGCAGCACGGCCAGCACCAGGTTCACCCGCGGCTCGCCGACCGGACCGCCACCGAGGATGTGCAGGCCGTCCCGGATCTGCACGTCCTTGATCTCGCACAGATAGCCGTCGATGTGCATGACGAACTCGTCGAAGGAGTCGTCGTCCGGCTGGTCGTCGACATGCAGGTCGTGGTGGAGCTCGGCCGCCTTCACCAGCGTCCAGATCTGCGCCCGCACGGCCGGCGCCTTCGTCGGGTCCAGGTCGGAGACGAGCGCGTACTCGTCGAGGAGCTGCTCCAGCTTGGCCAGGTCGCCGTAGGTGTCGGCGCGGGCCATCGGCGGCACCAGATGGTCGACGACGGTGGCGTGCCCCCGCCGCTTGGCCTGGGTGCCCTCACCGGGGTCGTTGACGATGAAGGGGTAGATGAGCGGGAGTTCACCGAGGACGGCGTCGGGGGCGCAGCCGCCGCTGAGCCCGAGCCCCTTGCCGGGCAGCCACTCCATCGTGCCGTGCTTGCCCATGTGCACGATCGCGTCGGCGCCGAAGCCCCCCTCCGATGTTGCAGCCTCCAGCCAGCGGTAGGCCGCCATGTAGTGGTGCGAGGGCGGCATGTCGGGGTCGTGGTAGATCGCGATCGGGTTCTCGCCGAAGCCGCGCGGCGGCTGGATCATCACGACGACGTTCCCGAACTGGAGCGAGGCGAGCACGATGTCGTCGCCGTCCACGTACAGGTTGCCCGGCGGCTCGCCCCAGGCCTCCAGCATGCCGTCCCTGAGGTCCGGGTCGAGGGTGTCGAACCAGGCCCGGTAGTCGGCCAGCGGCACCCGGGCGGGCGCGGCGGCCAGCTGTTCCTCGGTGAGCCACTCGACGTCGTGGCCACCGGCGTTGATCAGCCGGTGGATCAGCTCGTCGCCGTTGTCGGGGTGGCCCTCGACGACGTATCCGGCGTCCCGGAGCGAGTCCAGCACCCGCACCGCCGAAGCGGGCGTGTCCAGACCCACCGCGTTGCCGACCCGGGAGTGCTTGGTCGGGTACGCGGTGAACACCAGCGCGAGTTTCTTGTCGGCGTTCGGCTTGTGTGCCAACCGGGCGTGCCGTACGGCGATCCCGGCGACCCGCGCGGCCCGCTCGGGGTCGGCGACGTACACCGGGACGTCGTCCGGGCCCTGCTCCTTGAACGAGAACGGGACGGTGATCAGGCGCCCGTCGAACTCCGGGATGGCCACCTGCATCGCCGCGTCCATGGGGGACAGGGCGGCGTCCGACTCGTCCCAGGCCTTCCGGGAGGACGTCAGACAGAGGCCTTGCAGCACGGGGACGTCGAGGTCGGCGAGGGCTCCGATGTCCCAGGCCTCCTCGTCACCGCCGGCCGACGCCTGCGAGGCGTGGGCGCCGCCCGCCGCGAGGACGGTGGCGACCAGGGCGTCGGCCTGCTGGAGGATCTCGTACAGCCCGGCGTCGGCGCCGCGCAGCGAACCGCAGTACACCGGAAGGGCGTTGGCGCCCGTCGCCTCGATCGCGTCGCACAGCGTGTCCACGAAGGCCGTGTTGCCGCTCAGTTCATGGGCGCGGTAGAAGAGCACGCCCACGGTCGGACGGCCCTCGACGAGGTCACGCCCGCCATGGACGCCGTACTCCGGCATCTTCCGCGGTTCGACGAACCCCTCACCCGTCAGCAGCACGGTGTCGGACAGGAAGCGCGCCAGTTCGGTGAGGTTGTCGGGCCCGCCCTCGACGAGGTACCGCAAGGCCTCCGCGACGACGCCCGCGGGCACCGACGACTCGGCCATCAACTCCGCGTCGGGCACGCTCTCCCCGCCCAGCAGCACGGTCGGGACACCGGACGCCTTCAGCGCCGCCAGCCCGTCCTCCCAGGCCCGCTTGCCGCCGAGCAGCCGTACGACGGCGATGTCCGAGCCCTCGAGGAGTCCCGGAAGGTCCTCCACGACGTCCACCCGGTTCGGGTTGCCGATCCGGTACGCGGCACCGGAAGCGGCCCGGGCCGCCAACAGGTCCGTGTCGGCGGTCGACAACAACAACACTGTGCTCATGCGGGCGCTCCCGGTGGAATGAAAGGCAGTCCTTGCGGCGCGCCGGACTCGATGAGCCGCCACAGCGCGTCCGTGTCCGCGTGCTGTTCGATCAGGTCGCCGAGCCGGTCGAGCTGCTCCTCGCGCAGCGCGGCGAACGAGGTGTCGGCGGCCGGCACGAAACGCCGGCCCGCGGCGGCCGCCACCTCGCGCAGGAAGGCCCGCCGGAAGCCGTCCGACTCCAGCGAGCCGTGCCAGTGGGTGCCCCAGGTCTGGCCGACCCGGCAGCCGTCCAGACTGTGTCCATGGTCATCGGAGATGAACGTGTCGCCTCCGGAGATCTCGGCGACCCCGTGATGGATCTCGTATCCCTCGACCCGTTCGCCCAGGGCCTCGCCCACCGGCCGGGTGAGGGTCTTCTCGCGGGCGAAGCGCACCCTCACGGGCAGGATCCCGAGCCCGTCCACGTGTCCGCGGCGGCTCTCGACGTCGTCCTCGATGTGCTCGCCGAGGATCTGCAGGCCGCCGCAGATACCGAGGACGGGCCGGTGCTCGGCGGCCCGGCGCCGGATGGCCTCGGCCAGCCCGCGCTCGCGGAGCCACTCCAGGGCACGCACCGTCCCCCGGGTGCCCGGGATCACGACGAGATCGGCGTCGGCCAGTTCCTCGGGCCGGTCCACGAACCGCACCACGGCGCCGGGTTCGGCGGCCAGCGCGTCCACGTCGGTGAAGTTGGACATGAGGGGGACCGCGCAGACGGCGACCCGCAGCACGTCCTCGCCGACGGGCGGGGCGGTGTTCGACTCCCGGACCGTCCCTCGCAAGGACACCCTCAGCCCGTCCTCCTCGTCGATGCCGAGGCCGTGCCGGAAGGGCAGGACGCCGTAGGTGTGCCGCCCGGTCAGCCCGTGCAGCATGTCGAGGCCGGGCTCCAACAGGCTGACGTCGCCCCGGAACTTGTTGACCAGGAACCCGGCGACGAGTTCCTGGTCCTCGGGCGAGAGCAGCGCGACGGTCCCGAAGAAGGAGGCGAAGACGCCCCCGCGGTCGATGTCACCGACCACGAGCACCGGAAGCCGCGCGTTGCGCGCGATGCCCATGTTCACGATGTCGGTCCGCCGCAGGTTGATCTCGGCGGGAGAACCGGCCCCTTCACAGATCACCGCGTCATACGTGCCCCGCAACTCGGCCAGACAGTCGAGAACGGTCCCCAGCAACTTCTGCTGCCGCCCGCCGTGGTAGCCACGAGCGCTCAGCTCCCCGACCGGCTTGCCGAGCAGCACGACCTGACTGCTCTGTTCGCCGCCCGGTTTCAGCAGCACCGGATTCATCGACGCGGTCGGCTCGATCCGGCAGGCCTGCGCCTGCATGGCCTGCGCCCGCCCGATCTCGGCCCCCTCCCGCGTCACGAACGAGTTGAGGGACATGTTCTGCGCCTTGAAGGGCGCGACCTTGACGCCCTGGCGCACCAGCCACCGGCAGATCCCCGCGGTGACGACGCTCTTGCCGGCGTCGGAGGTGGTGCCGGCCACCAGAAGACCACCGCTCATCGGCCACGCCCCCTGATCAGAAACCGCCCGGCGGCACTGACGCCGAGCGCCAGCAGACCGACGTTGCGGGACAGCCGTACCGCCCGCTCGATGTCGTGTGTGGCCACGGCCCGCCCTTCCCCGTTCAGCACGGGCCGGTGCTCCACCCGGCCCCCGTACGACAACGTCCCGCCCAGCCGCACCCCGAGCGCGCCAGCGAACGACGCCTCCACGGGCCCCGCGTTGGGACTCGGATGCTGTGCCGCGTCCGCTCGCCAGGCGCGCACGGCACCTCGCGGAGCGGGTCCCGCGAGCGCCGCCAGGACGGCGGTCAGCCGCGCCCCCGGCCAGCCCGCGACGTCGTCGAGCCGCGCGGACGCCCATCCGTAGCGCCGGTACCTGGGCGACTTGTGCCCGACCATCGCGTCGAGGGTGTTGACGGCCCGGAACCCGAGAAGGCCGGGCACCCCGCCCACGGCTCCCCACACCAGCGCCCCCACCACGGCATCGGAGGTGTTCTCGGCGACCGACTCGACGACCGCGCGCGCGATCCCGTCGGCGTCGAGCGCCTGCGGATCCCGCCCGCACAGATGCGGCAGTCGCGCCCGCGCCCCGGTGAGGTCCCCCGCTTCCAGCGCCCGGGCGATGCTCCGGGCCTCCCGCGCGAGCGACGTCCCGCCGACGACCGCCCACGTGGCGGCACCGGTCAGCGCGACGGAAGCGGCGGGTGAGGTACGTACGGCACGAGTGGCCGCGGCCCCGAACGCGACGGCGCCACCGGCGCACACGACGGTGTGCAGCGCGCCCCAGCCCCGGTGGTCCCGCCACAACACCCGTTCCACGGCACCCGCGGCCCGCCCGAACAGGGCGACCGGATGCCCACGGCGAGGATCACCGAGGAGCAGGTCGCCGAGGAGGCCGGCGGCGGCGCCGTACGCGAAGACGCGGTCGGCACGCATGGACTCAGCCGACCGCTGTCACAGACGGGGCGCAGCTACGGGATCTCGAACGGCAGCCGAGCATGGCGATATGTCCTCACTCAGGGTGTCCACGCCCTGGTTCGACGAGACCGGCGGCGAGAGTTCCTGGCTCCCGGGGCTTTCTACCCCGGTGACAGTGGCGGGACCGCGCCGGACTCACACCGGCTTCCTCTTCTGCCGCCGTACATGGCCCCGGCAGTCCACCACGGGGTTGGAAGGGCCGTCAACTTGCCGTTGACCTGCGAAGGGAGAGTGTGCTGAGACCCACACGCGCGCGGTCTCACTGACCCAGCAGGTGACGTCCCAGCAGCGGGTCACGGTCGCCTCTCTCGGCGCGGGCGACCTGCTCGGC
>NZ_JBEXRA010000073.1:0-36895 GCF_040612855.1 Streptomyces sp. NPDC006332 | reverse complement strand
CGGGTCCTCGCGCGGTGGCGGCTGGACCGGGAGATGCTCACCGAGGGCCTGCGCAGGCGGGTCGGGGTGGGGGACGTGCGGATGCGGCCGGCCTCGACCGGCATGTGGGAGGAGCTGTGCGTCGAGTTCCTCGGCGACGCCCGCCCCGACGGCGGCCGTCAGCGCGCCGTGGTGTTCGCGTGGGCGCCGGCGGTTGCGGCCTTCCTGCGGGACACCCGGGCTGCCGTGCCGCCGGGCCGGGAGCAGGTCCGGATCGACGACTTCCTCCAGGACGTTCTCGCCGACGGCTGACGCGGGGTGCCGGCGAGGGGCCGCGCCGCTGGGCCGGAGTGGGCGGCGGCGGTGATCGGTGGCCAGGCGGCTGACGCCTTCCTGGCCACCCGGGGGCGGTCTCCGGGCACCCGGTGGAGCAGTTCCGCGCTGCGAGTGGGCGCGATGACCCGCGTCCCGCGCTCGGCGGGCCGCACGACCGTCAGCCCGACGCGGCTCGGCCGCCCGCACGACCGTCAGCCCGACGCGCCCGGCGTCACTTCGTCGTGTGGCGCTGTCGGACCAGCAACGGCACGAAGAACCAGCACAGCAGGTACCACGCGAGCACCGAGGCGACCAGCCACGGCACGTAGTCGTCGTGTGTCGCCACCCTCAGGACCAGCAGCAGCGCCGACGTCATGGTGGCGAGCAGCAGCACCAGGCCGACGAAGGTCAGCCGGGAGGCCCACTCCACCGACTGCGGCTTGACCCGCCGGCCGGACACCAGGCGGTGCAGGGAGACCGGGCCGATCAGCGCGCCGGTGGCGCAGGCGCCCAGCACGACCGTCACGATGTAGATGTTCTTGTCCGTGCCGGCCAGGTTCGCGTACTTCGGTGTGAACACCACGGTCAGCAGGAAACCGAAAAGGATCTGCACGCCCGTCTGGGCGACCCGCACCTCCTGGATGAGCTCTCCCCACTTGCGGTCGGCTCTCTCCTCCTCCGTCTCGTTGCGCCCCGTGTTGTTCGTGTCCGCTTCTTTCCCGGTGGCCGACAAGTTTCCTCCCCTGCCTGATCGAACTTCGCTTCGCTCTAGTGCACCAAGTTCCCTCTTTTACGCCTTCTTGACCGGTCGGGACGGCGACCAAAAGGCGGCCCAACGAACGTGTTTGCGACGGAGGTGAACGGCAAACCGATTCCCATGACGGAATCGGACAAGGAAACGAACAAGAAGACAGCCACCGCCACCACCACCGCCAAGGCCCGGCAGGGCGCGAACCAGGCGACGGCCCCGGCGACACAGACCGCGCGGGCAGCCGCCAAGAAGACCGACGAGGCGGCCTCGGTCGCGAAGGCGGGCGCGCAGCGGGCGGCCGACGCGACCAGCACGGCCGCGCAGACCGCGGCCAAGGGCGTGGAGACGGGGCGGCAGGCGATCGTCTCGGCCTCGGGACAGGTGGCTGCGGGCGCGAAGACCGCGTGGACGGTCATCAGTAACCGCAAGCTCGTCGCCGCGGGCGTCGGCGCCGGTCTGACCGCACTGGGTGCCGCGTCCTTCGCGGCGGGTCGCCGTTCCGAGCGCCTCACTCACGGTCCGGTCACCCGCCTGACCGGCGGCCGCTTCTGAGCGGTGGACAACGGCCGGCCGGGCGACTGTTTCAGCGATCACCGGACGGTTACACGGACCGCGGGACGGATGGCGTGACGGCTCAGGCCGTCACGCCACCGGCCTGTCCGACGCCGACCATCCGAGGGAGTCCCGTTGACCATGTCCGACACCGAGCTCACTGTCACACTCAGCGGCGGCAGCACCGCCGACGCACGGGCGGTCGTGCGGGCCCTGGAGCCCGCCTTCGGCTCCGCGCGGGAACTGCCCGACGACCAGAACGCCACGGTCCACACAGCAACGTTCGACAGCGGTACGGCGGACCGGCCGACCGCTGGGGCACAGGGCACCGCCGATCACCTGTCCGCGCCGGTCACCGTCACCGTGCAGGGCACGCCGCAGGCCGTGGAGAAGGCGAGCAGCACGCTGGCCCAGACCTTCGCCACGCACGACCAGGGGGCGGCCTCGGGCGACCAGGAGCGGGAGAGGCAGCTGATCCTGGAGCCCTGACTGCCGGCAGGGCGGGCTTCGAAGCCCGCTGGTAGGACGCCGAGCATGTCCCGGCGTCCTACCAGCGGGCTTCCACCTGCTCCTTGATCCGCCGGTCGTAGAGGTCGCCGATCGCGGTCAGCGTCGCCTCGGACAGCTCGGGCAGCTTGGCGGCCCTCGCGTTGGCGCGGGCCTGCTCCGGCGACCGGGCGCCGGGGATCACGCTGGTCACCCCCGGCTGCTGGATGATCCAGCGCAGCGCCAGCTGGGCCGGGGTGTATCCCTCCGGGGCGAGCGCCGCGAACTCGGCGACGGCCTCGACGCCGGTGGTGTAGTCCACGCCGGAGAAGGTCTCCCCCACGTCGAAGGCCTCGCCGTGCCGGTTGTACGTGCGGTGGTCGTTCTCGGGGAACACCGTGTCCTTGGTGTACTTGCCCGACAGCAGCCCCGAGGCCAGCGGAACCCGGGCGATGACGCCGACACCCGCCTCCCGGGCCGCGGGGAGCACCTCGCGCAGCGGCTTCATGCGGAACGGGTTCAGAATGATCTGCACGCTCGCCACACCCGGCCGCGCGATGGCGGTCAGGGCTTCCGCGCAGGTCTCCACGCTGACGCCGTAGGCGGCGACGCGCTCCTCCTCGACCAGGGTGTCGAGGGCGTCGAAGACCTCGTCGGTGGAGTGGACGGGCGTCGGCGGGCAGTGCAGCTGCACCAGGTCGATACGGTCGACACCGAGGTTGCGGCGTGAACGGTCGTTCCAGGCACGGAAGTTGTCGAGGACGTAGTTCTCCGGGATCTGCTCGGCACGGCGGCCCATCTTGGTCGCGACCAGCACGTGCAGATCGGGGCGGCCGCCCAGGAAGGCGGCGATGGTCTGCTCGCTGCGTCCGTCGCCGTACACGTCGGCCGTGTCGAAGAAGGTCACCCCCGACTCGGCCGCCGCCTCCAGCACCGCCACGGCTTCCTTGTCGTCGACATCCCCCCAGTCGGCGCCGAGTTGCCAGGTGCCGAGACCGACAACGGATGCGTGCTGCTGCGACCTGTGGAATGTGCGCTCGTCCATGGCGTCAGTCTGTCATCCACCACGAGGGCCCGCGGAACGAGACGTGGTCACCTGCGGGAGGCCAGCGCCCGCGCGTGCACGGTCCGTGCCACCTTCGGGCCGAGCCAGCGCTTGAACCGGCGCAACGTCTCCAACTGCCCGACCGCCTTGTCCATCCGGTAGTACAGCTGGGGCGGGACGTACGGCAGCAGGGGCGAGTGGCGCTGGCCGAGCAGGGCGAACATCTGGTCCGGGGGCAGTTGGATGTAGCGGGGCAGGTTCTCGTACCACTGGGCGCTGTAGCGGGCCGCGCTCTGGATGGAGAGGAGGGCCTGCTTGCGTTCCCGCTCGTAGTGGGCGAGAGCCTGCGGGAGGGCGGCGTGCCGGTGCAGCGCTCCGGCCAGAGCGATCGCGTCCTCCAGGGCGAGGGTGGTTCCGGCGCCGATGGAGTAGTGCGTGGTGTGGGCCGCGTCGCCGAGCAGGACGAGGTTGTCGTGGTGCCAGGTCTTGTTGGTGAGGGTGCGGAAGTTCAGCCACTGGGCGCGGCCCTGGCCCGAGGAGCGGCCGATCAGGGCGTGCCCGTCGAGCACGTCGGCGAAGAGCTTCTCCAGGAGGGCGAGTCCGTCGGCCTCGTCGGCCCGGTCCAGGCCGAGTCCGGCGCGGGTCTCGGGGGCGCATTCGACGACGCAGGTGCTGCGCTCGGGGCTGAAGGGGTAGCCGTAGCACCAGATCCAGCCGTGGTCGGTCTCGACGAAGGCGAAGGTGAAGGCGTCGAAGACCTTGGTGGTGCCGAGCCAGATGTAGTGGTTGCGGCCGGCCCTGTTCTCCTCGCCGAAGCGGTGGGTGTGCCCGGTGCGCAGGGCGCTGCGTACACCGTCGGCCGCCACCACCAGGTCGGCGTCGGGGAGGTTGCGGTCCGTCACCTCGTGCTCGTACTCCAGCCGCACGCCGAGGGACCGGGCTCGCCCGGCGAGGATCTCCAGCAGTCGGTGCCGTCCGATGCCGAAGCCTTCGTCACCCGGGTGCCGGGTGACGATGTCCCGGACATGGGCGACGCCGTGGTTCCAGCGCACCGAGTGTTCCTCCACGGCACGGGCCGACTCGGGGTCGTGCGTGTGCAGCTTGTCGAGCAGTCCGCGCCAGTAGGTCACACCCCAGCCGTAGGTCGATCCTTCCGGGTCCCGTTCGTGGACGGTGATGTCGTGGGAGGGATCCCGTCGCTTCAGCAGGATCGACAGATACAGCCCGGCGGGCCCGCCACCGACACAGGCGACCTTCACGCGCACCCCTGGTTCACTCGGTTCCATCGACTGGTCCCCTCGATGCGATCACTCAAGGTGACTGATCAGCAACGCAGGGTAGCAGCAGGAGGTGCGCCTCGCATGGACTAGCGCATCGCGCCGCCCACCCTCGGACACCGTCGACTTCGACCGACGATCTCCAGTCGGCGGTTTGCCGCGCAGGTCACGGGTACCCGCGCTGGACCATCCGACGAGACGAAGGAGGCGATCACCTGTGTCGCAGGTCGAGGAATCCATCGAGGTCGGTGTCCCCGTGCACACCGCCTACAACCAGTGGACCCAGTTCGAGTCGTTCCCCGAGTTCATGAACGGGGTGGAGCGCATCGAGCAGCGCACGGACACGCTCACGCACTGGGTGACCAGTGTGAGCGGGGTGCACCGGGAATTCGACGCGGAGATCACGGAGCAGATCCCGGACGAGCGGGTCGCCTGGACCACGGTCGACGGCGAGGCCCGGCAGGCGGGCGCGGTCACGTTCCACCGGCTCGACGACCAGCACACCAAGGTGATGCTGCAGATGGACTTCCATCCCGACAGCGTCACCGAGAAGGTCGGTGACAAGCTCGGGTTCGTGAAGCGGCAGACCAAGGGCGACCTGGAACGCTTCAAGAAGTTCATCGAGGAGCGCGGTCAGGAGACCGGGGGGTGGCGCGGCGCGGTCGTGTGACCGCCGCGCGCTATCCGGCGACTGCCGTACGGCACTCCGGATGGCCCCAGCCCTGATCGTTCTTGGCGATGGGTTCCCCGGCCGCGTACGGGCGTCCGCAGACGCAGCGGCCGGGGAACTTCGCCTTGATGGTCCGCGTGGAGCCCCCGCGCCCGCCGGACGTCTTGGTACCGGTCTTGCCTCCCGCCTTGGCCCCGCCCGAACGGGCCCGCGGGGCGCGGGTCGCCGGCGCGTCCGGTGCGGCCGGCGGCTCCGGCGAACCGAGGCCGCTGCCCGCGGGCTCCTGCACGATCGCGGCCTGGCTCGCGGCGCGGTCCGCGAAGTCGTTGAGCCGGTCCCCGTCGACCTGGTGGGCGGGCACGTAACGGAACTCGACCGAGCGGCCGTCGAGCAGTTCGTCGATGCGCACGACCAGTTCCTGGTTGGCGACCGGTTTGCCCGCGGACGTCTTCCAGCCGTTGCGTTTCCAGCCGGGCAGCCAGGTGGTGACGGCCTTCATCGCGTACTGGGAGTCCATCCGGACCTCCAGTGGCACATCGGGGTCGGTCGACGCCAACAGCCGTTCCAGGGCGGTGAGTTCGGCCACGTTGTTGGTGGCCTTGCCGAGCGGGCCCGCCTCCCACCGGGTCGGACTCTCCGACTCGTCGGCGACGACCCAGGCCCAGGCCGCGGGCCCGGGGTTTCCCTTCGAAGCCCCGTCACACGCGGCCACCACACGTTCACGCATGCGTCCGATCATGCCATGGCCGCGCGGGACGTTCGGACGCGGCTCAGGGGACGTCCGCGACCTGCGGCATCTCCCCCACCGTCGTCGTCACATCGATCACCGAGAAGCTCGCGCCCTGCGGGTCGCTGATGGCGGCGAAACGCCCGAACGGGGTGTCCATGGGCCCGAACCGCAGCACGCCACCGAGCTTGGTGGCCCGGGCGACGGCCTCGTCGCAGTTGTCGACGGTGAAGTACACGTTGATGTACGGCGGCACCTCGGGCGGGAACTCCTCCCCCATCTTCATCCGGCCGAGCACCATGTCGCCGCCCACCTCGAACATACGGAAGTCGACCGCGTCGTCCTGCATCTGCTTGACGGTGTACGGGAAGACGGCCGGGAAGAACGGGTCCGACTTCCCCGGCTCACGGGTGAAGACCTCGGCCCAGCAGAACGCGCCGACCTGCTGGGGCGGCGCCTCGAAGCCCTCGTGGGTCCCCGCCTGCCACACACCGAAGACGACGCCGCTGGGGTCGCGGGCCAGGCACATGGTGCCGAAGTCGCCCACCTGCATCGGCTCCATCAGCACCTCCCCGCCGTTCTCACGGATCTTGCCGGCGGTGGCCGAGGCATCCGGGGACGCGAGATACAGGCACCACTGCGACTGCCCCTCCTGGCCCGGCATCGGCGGTACGACGGCGGCGACCGCCTTCCCGTCGGCGTAGGCCTGCGTGTAGTTGCCGTACTCCGACGACGACTCGCCGAAGGTCCAGCCGAGGACGTCCCCGTAGAAGCGCTTCGCTCCCTCGACGTCGCTGAACATCGCATCGGCCCAACAGGGGGTTCCCTCAGGTTGTACGGCCATGTCTGCGGCCCTCTCCCGATCGGTGAATGGTCCGGTTTCTCACGCTATCGATCCACCCGCCCCGCCGCGCGCCGAACGGGTTACCGGGGCACGTCGGTGGGTCCGTCCCCGCCCCGGCAAAACCCATCGACACGAAGGCCGGCGATCCGCTGGGATGGGCCGGGTGTGTGCCATGAAGATGCGTGAAGGCGAAGTCGACGTCGACGTCCCGCTCGTGCGGCGACTGATCGCCGAGCAGTTTCCCCGGTGGGCGGGGCTGCCCGTGGAGCGCCTGGAGTCCTCGGGGACCGAGAACGCCATGTTCCGGCTCGGTACGGACCTGGTCGTACGGCTCCCCCGGCACCCCGGTGCGGTCGGGGACGTGCGGCACGAGCAGCGCTGGCTGCCGGTGCTCGGCCCGCGGCTGCCCTTCGCCACGCCCGAGCCGCTCGCCCTGGGCGGCCCCGGCGCCGGGTTCCCGTGGCCCTGGTCCGTGTACCGCTGGCTGGGCGGCGGCACCCCGGTCGTGGGTGCCCTGACAGAGCCCGATCTGCTCGCCAAGGACCTCGCGGTGTTCATCGGTGCCCTGCGCCGGATCGATCCCGACGGCGGCCTGCCCGGCTATCGGGGTGGGCCGCTGGCGGGCCGGGACGAGGCGATGCGCGTGGCGCTGGACCAGCTGGAGGGCAGGGTGGACACCACCGCGGTGACGGCCCGGTGGCAGGAGGCACTGCGCGCCCCCGAGTACGCCGGGCCGCCCGTCTGGGCGCACGGCGATCTCATGTCCGGCAATCTGCTGGTCGCGGGCGGGCGACTGACCGGCGTGATCGATTTCGGCACCGTGGGTGTGGGTGATCCGGCCGTCGATCTGATCCCGGCGTGGTGCCTGCTGCCCGCCGCGGTCCGCGGCTCGTTCCGTGAGGCGGTGGGCGTGGACGAGGCGGAGTGGGCGCGCGGCCGGGGCTGGGCGCTGTCGGTCGCGGTCATCGCGCTGCCGTTCTACTGGCACACCAATCCGCCGGTGGCGGAGAACTCACGGCATGTGATCGGGGAGATCCTCGCCGAGGCGGAATGACGGGGTGCGGCCACGGTGCCCGCCGTGGACCGCGGCCGCTCCCCCGGCGTGGGGCCTCACTCGCCCGCGTAAGCCCTCTCCAGGGCGGCGATGTCGAATTTGCCCATCGCCATGAACGCCTTGGTGGTACGGGACGCCTTCTCCGGGTCCGGGTCGCTGATCATGTCGATCAGGTGCTCGGGGACGACCTGCCAGGACAGTCCGTACTTGTCCTTGAGCCAGCCGCAGGGGCCGGGCTCGCCGCCGGCCTCGGTGAGCTTGTTCCAGTAGTAGTCGATCTCCTCCTGGTCCGCGCAGAAGATCTGGAAGGAGACCGACTCGTTGAACGTGAACTGCGGGCCGCCGTTCAGCGCGACGAACTTCTGGCCGTTGGCCGTGAACTCCACGGCCAGCACGGAGCCGACCGGGCCCGCTCCTCCCTCGACGTTGCGGCCGACACGTCCGACGCTGGAGTTCTTGAAGATCGACACGTAGTAGTGGGCGGCTTCCTCGGCCTGGCCGTCGAACCAGAGGCACGTGGTGAATCCGTCGGTGGTCATGAGTCCTCCTGGGCGTGTGGAACACGGTCACCTGTGTCGACCGATCCTCGCCCCGGAACTCATCGGTCGCGCGGGAGAACAATCCAGGTGGCTGTTACACCGTTCGCACCTAGCATCACGGCCATGACCTCTTCGACGGCTTCCAACGCCGGCAGTTTCCATCCGTTCCGCATGGACATACCGCAGAGCGACCTGGACGACCTGCACGACCGCCTCGACCGGGCCCGGTGGCCGGACCAGCTGCCCGGGGTGGGCTGGGCCTACGGGGTGCCGTCGGACTACCTGCGCGACCTGGTGCGGTACTGGCGGCACGACTACGACTGGCGGGCGGCCGAGGCGCGGCTGAACGAGTGGCCGCAGTTCACGACCGAGATCGACGGCGCGCGGGTGCACTTCGCGCACATCCGCTCGCCCGAGCCCGACGCCACCCCCCTGGTCATCACGCACGGCTGGCCGGGGTCGATCGTCGAGTTCCTCGACATCGTCGGGCCGCTGACGGACCCGGCCGCGCACGGCGGTGACCGTGCCGACGCCTTCCACGTCGTGCTGCCGAGCATTCCGGGCTTCGGGTTCTCCGGGCCCACCCGGGAGAGGGGCTGGGAGGCGCGCCGGATCGCCGACGCGTGGGTCGAGCTGATGACGCGCCTCGGCTACGAACGGTTCGGCGCCCAGGGCGGCGACTGGGGCGCGGGCATCTCCCGCGAGCTGGGCCGGGTCCACCCCGACCGGGTCATCGGCATCCACCTCAACCTGCTGCCCAACGCGCAGGCCGCCACCGAGCCGACGCCCGAGGAACTTCAGGCGCTGAGCCCCGAGGAGCGGGAGCGCACGCTCACCTCGTGGAGCCGTTGGGCCCGGTGGTTCCGGGACGGGACGGGCTACTTCCATGTGCAGTCCACCCGGCCGCAGACCCTGTCGTACGCGCTCACCGACTCGCCGGTCGGCCAACTCGCCTGGATCGTCGAGAAGTTCCGCGAGTGGACGGACTCCGAGGAGCTGCCCGAGGAGGCCGTCGACCGGGACCTGATGCTGACGAACGTGATGCTGTACTGGCTGACGGGCACGGCGGGTTCGTCCGCCCGCGTCTACTACGAGCGCGCCCACGCCGAGGGGGAACGGATCGCCGCCCCCCACGAGCCCTCGACCGCGCCGACCGCGGTGGCCTCCTTCCCCGGCGATCCTCAGATCCCCCTGCGCCACAAGGCGGAGCGGACGGAGAACATCGTGCGCTGGACGGAGTTCGACCGGGGCGGGCACTTCGCGGCGATGGAGGAACCGGACCTGCTGGTGGGCGACGTACGGGCCTTCTTCCGGCAGCTGCGCGAGAAGGGCGTCGGCTGACCCGGCTGAGGCCTTGGCGGTCCGCTCTGCCCGCAGCGAATCTGCCGCGGGCAGAGAAACCGCTGAAACGCGTCGCCCGAGGTCAAGAGTGGAGTCGACGGCATTCGAGCCTCGACGAGGAGAACCGATGACTCCACTCACCACGCTCGCTCCGCGGGCCGAGGAGGGCGACACCCCGCCCACCCGCTTCGACGACCACCTGGCCGCCCAACTGCTCGCCCAGCGCATCGTCCTGCTGGGCACCCAGGTCGACGAGGTCTCCGCGAACCGGGTCTGCGCCCAGCTGCTGATCCTGTCCGCGGAGGACCCGCGCACCGACATCAGCCTGTACATCAACAGCCCGGGCGGCTCGGTGCACGCGGGCCTGGCCATCTACGACACCATGCGGCTGATCCCGAACGAGGTCTCCACGCTCGCCATGGGCTTCGCGGCGAGCATGGGCCAGTTCCTGCTCAGCGTGGGCGCTCCCGGCAAGCGCTACGCGCTCCCCAACGCGCGGATCATGATGCACCAGCCGTCGGCCGGCATCGGCGGCACCACCGCGGACATCGAGATCCAGGCCGAGAACCTGGAGCAACTCAAGCGGAGCATCGAGCGGATCACCGCGGAGCACACCGGCCAGAGCCCGGAGACCATCTCCCGGGACGGCGACCGCGACCGCTGGTTCACGGCCGAGGAGGCCAGGGAGTACGGCATGGTCGACCGGGTCGTGGAGTCCCTCGCGGACGTCCGCCCGGCCGCCTCGAAGCGACGGATGGGACTGTGACATGGGGACCTACACGATTCCGAACGTCGTCGAGCGGACCCCGCAGGGCGAGCGGTCGTACGACGTGTTCAGCCGGCTGCTGTCGGAGCGGATCATCTTCCTCGGCACCGAGATCGACGACGGCGTGGCGAACGTCGTCATCGCGCAGCTCCTCCATCTGGAGTCGTCCGCTCCGGAGTCCGAGATCGCGATCTACATCAACTCGCCCGGTGGCTCGTTCACTTCGCTGATGGCGATCTACGACACGATGACGTACGTGCAGGCGCCGATCTCGACCTTCTGCGTGGGGCAGGCCGCGTCGACGGCGGCCGTCCTGCTGGCCGGAGGGGATCCCGGACGGCGGTTCGTCCTGGAGCACGCGCGGGTACTGCTGGGCCAGCCGGCCAGCGGTGGCAGCCGGGGCACGGTCTCCGATCTCGCCCTCCAGGCCAAGGAGATGGTGCGGATCCGCTCCCAGGTCGAGGAGGTGCTGTCCCGGCACACGCACCACGACATCGAGACGCTGCGCGCGGACATGGACCGGGACAAGGTGTTCACCGCGCCGGAGGCCGTCGCGTACGGGCTGGCCGACGAGGTGGTGAGCCGGCGCCTCGTGACGGTCTGAGGCGCCGGGCACGGGTCAGGCGACCAGGCACAGCCCGTTGTACGGCGTGCCCGACGCCCTGCGACCCGTGGGCCGCTGTCGGCCGAGCTCTCCCTGGGCCAGCGACAGCAGGTCGCCGAGGCCGAGCCCGAGAGCGTGGGCGGCGGCCGCGAGGACCTCCGAGGAGGCCTCCTTGCGTCCGCGCTCGACCTCCGAGAGGTAGGGCATGGAGATCCGGGCCGCGTCGGCGACGTCCTTGAGGGTGCGGTCCTGGGCGAGGCGTTCGCGGCGCAGGACGTCGCCGACCAGGTCGCGCCACAGGGGTTCCTTCGGCGCGCGGGGTTCGAGGGGAGCGGGGGCCGGCGGGGCCTGGCGTGGCGGGGACGCGGCGGGGCGTTCGGACGCGGGGCGGGCGTTTTCCGGGCGCGCGGCAGGCGGGCGCAGGGGAATCACGCGGGCTTGGTTCGGCGCTTGGTTGCTCACGTCCTCAGACTAGATATTCCCCGCCCTGGAGGGCCGGGCATTCCGCCCTGGGTGGAATCGCGGCTCGGTGCGGGAAGGCGGTGGGCCGTCCTCCATGGCCATCGCTCCACGAAACCGATGTTGCTCATTTTCGGCCAGATGGCGCAGCGCCCCCTGGAGGGAGGGAGGTTCGACGGACGGGAGAGGTGCCTCGCTCTCCCAGCCCCGCACACTTCGTCTCCAGGGCGGCCCGCCGGTCACGCAGACATACCGCGCCGACGCCGAACTCCCCTGAGAACAGGCTCCGATGCTCGGCACGCTTGCCGGCCGGACGCCGTGCCCCACCGCCGAAACCTCGGTCGGGCGGTGCCGGATCTGTCTCGCGAAGACCGGTCACCCGGGCTGGGATCCGTGCTCTCGCCGACGGCCGACCGCCGATTTTTCGCCTGCCGCGAAGTCCATGGGAATGCGTCATCATGGCCCGGGTAGGCGCAAGACCGAAGGACCTGGAACGGTTCGGCGGTTCGCGGTCGGCGTGCATATGTCATCGTGATGCGGGTACCCGCAGGCCGCGAAGCCGGAGCAGGACCCGAGACAAACCTAGGCCGAAGAGGCAGAGGTCGAGCCGTGACTTTCGAGGGAGAGGTAATGGACACCGCCGTGATCCGGTCGGAGGCACAGGTCGTGAGGCAGACCGCCGGGACCAGGACGACGGGTGACGGGCCGCTGCCTGGAGTCGAGAACCCGCGGACCGTGGCACCGCGCGACGCGCGAGCGCTTTCCCGCCAGTTCTTCAAGCGACTGACCGAGCTTGAGGAAGGCACGCACGAGTACCAGTACGCACGCAACACGCTGATCGAGATGAACATGTCCCTCGTGCGGTTCGCGGCGGGCCGGTTCCGCGGCCGCGGCGACGACATGGAGGACATCGTCCAGACCGGGATGATCGGTCTGATCAAGGCCATCGACCGCTTCGAGCTGGCCCGCGAGGTCGAGTTCACGTCGTTCGCGCTCCCTTACATCGTCGGCGAGATCAAGCGGTTCTTCCGTGACACCACCTGGGCCGTGCATGTGCCCAGGCGTCTGCAGGAGCTGCGTGTGGAGCTGGCCAAGGCCCGGGAGGAGCTCGCCAGCCGCCTGGACCGCGAGCCGACCGTTGCCGAGCTCGCCACGCTGATGAACATCGCCGAGAACGAGGTCGTCGAGGCCCAGATCGCCTCCAACGGCTACAACTCCTCGTCGCTGGACGCCGCGCTCACCGGTGACGGTGCCGAGGGCGGCGAGGCCGTCCTCGCCGACTTCATCGGTGTCGAGGAGGACGGACTGCGGCTCGTGGAGGACTTCCAGTCCCTCGCCCCGCTGATGGCCGAACTGAGCGAACGCGACCGGCAGATCATCCACATGAGGTTCGTGGAGGAGGCCACCCAGGCGGAGATCGGCGAGCGTCTCGGCTGCTCGCAGATGCATGTGTCCCGGCTGATCAAGCGGATCATCACCCGACTGCGCCAGGGCATGCTGGGCGAGCTGGGCTGCGCCTGACCTCCGGACCGCGCACTGATCGCGGGTGCCGCCCCCCACGCGGAACGGGGCGGCACCCGCGATCAGTGCGCGGCACCACGGTGCGCCCCGGTCACCCAGGTGGCCTCAGTCGGCGGTCAGGGCTTCATTCCCCGCGCAGCCCCATCACGACGCGCACCCGCTTGCCGACCGGCACCCGCTCGACAGCGATCTCGGTGGCCAGCGCGTGGACGATCTCCAGTCCGTGCCGGCCGATGCGCTGGGGATCCCTGGGGAAACGCCGGGGCAGGGCGGCGCTGCTGTCGTAGACGACCACCGTGACGGACGTGTCCGTGCCCTCCAGTTCCAGGATGTACGGGCCGTCGCTGTGCCGGTCCGCGTTGGTGACCAGTTCGCTGACCACCAACAGCAGCTCATCCTCGGTGCGACGGCCCACGTCGGCGCACCACTCGGTCCTGAGCTGCTCCAGGAAGTTCGCGGCGAAGGCGCGTGCCTCGGCGATGCATCCGGGCGCGCCGGTGTAGTGCGCCGCCCGCCACAGTGGTTCCACGGGCACGTCGAAACCAGTCCGTATCACTGCCCCGTCCAGGTGCTCGATCATGCGTTTCTCTCTCGGAAGCCGGACTGGCCGGACGCTACTGCATCAGTGCTCGTACCCCGAGCCGGGCATCACAGTCCCCGAGTTCCCGTGACGCCCCTTACGTCGAGCTGTGGGCGGCTCCGCGGCCCGGCCGCACTCCGTGACGTGGCCCGGCTCGCCGCCCAGGCGTCCGACAGGTCGACGACACTGTCCCCCCTACCCAGGAGGAACCACGCCATGACCACCCCGCCCCCCTTTCCCCTGGAGCCCACCCCGATCCACGTGTCCGACGAGGTCCTCGACGACCTGCGCGCCCGTCTCACAGTGACCCGTCCGCCGCTCGACGAGGGGAACGCCGACTGGTCCTACGGCGTCCCGGACAGCTACCTCCATGAGCTGGTCGCCCACTGGCAAGACGGCTACGACTGGCGCGAGGCCGAGGCTGCCATCAACGCCTACGAGCACTACCGGGTGAGCGTCGCCGGTGTCCCCGTGCACTTCATGCGCAGGCCCGGCCGCGGCCCCCGCCCGATTCCACTGATCCTCACCCACGGCTGGCCGTGGACGTTCTGGCACTGGTCGAAGGTGATCGACCCGCTCGCCGACCCGGCCGCGTTCGGTGGTGACCCCGCCGACGCGTTCGACGTCATCGTGCCGTCCCTGCCCGGCTTCGGATTCCCCGGCCCGCTCACCGGCTTCTCGGACGTCAACTTCTGGAAGGTCGCTGACCTCTGGCACACCCTGATGACCGAGACGCTGGGATACGAGAAGTACGCCGCCGGGGGGTGCGACATCGGCGGGATCGTCTCCAGCCAGCTCGGCCACAAGTACGCGGACGAGCTGTACGGCATCCACATCGGCTCCGGACTGCCGCTCGACTTCTTCACCGGTCCCCGCGCCTGGGACTTCGCCCGGAACCGACCCCTCACCGACGACCAGCCCGCCGACGTCCGCGCCCGCATCATCGAGCTGGACCACCGCTGGGCGCCCCACCTCGCCGTGCACATGCTCGACGGCGCCACCCTGGCCCACGGGCTGAGCGACTCCCCCGCCGGCCTGCTCGCCTGGCTGCTGGAACGCTGGAACGCCTGGAGCGACAACGGCGGCGACGTCGAGTCCGTCTTCACCAAGGACGACCTGCTCACCCACGCCACGATCTACTGGGCCAACAACTCCATCGCCACGTCGATGCGCTACTACGCGAACGCCAACCGCTACCCCTGGACCCCCTCCCACGACCGCACCCCGGTCGTGCAGGCCCCGGTGGGCCTCACCTTCGTAAAGTACGAGAACCCGCCCGGCATCCACACCGCCGAGGAGCGCGTCCGGGCGTTCAAGACCGGCCCGCAAGCCGATTGGTTCCATCACGTCAACGTCAGCGCCCACGACCATGGCGGCCACTTCATCCCCTGGGAGAACCCCGACGCCTGGGTGAGTGACCTGCGCCGCACCTTCCGCGGCCGCAGGCCCTGAACGACCCAGCGGGACGACGTCAGGAAGATCTGCGAGGGTCATGCGGGGGCCGCCGCCCGGACTCATCGGCTGCTTTTCCCCTGGCCGGATTCCACCGATGCGTTCACCTGCGCGTCTGATGCGGATTACCGGGCGCACTGCTCAGGCCACGGGTGTGAAGAGCGTCGCGGCGGTGCGCTGCATCCGCAGGGCGTCCACCGACTCCGCCAGCAGCTCGTACTCGGTGGTGTCGTCGAAGGCGGCGATCCGCACCAGTCGTCCGGCGGCCAACTCGTCGGCGACCAGATTCTGTTGGGCGGGGTCCGCGCACCAGGCACGCAGTTCGGCGGGCACGTCGGCCACCGTGTCAGCGACGGGGACCAGCGCGCCGGCCGGTAAGTGCTCGGCCTCCGGCCGGGGGTCGAGCCGGTCGGCCATCCAGGAGGCGCGGTCGCGCAGCCACCACAGGGCGAGAGCGAGGGTGGGGGCGCGGTAGGTCCCCAGGGGTACGCCGATGCGCCGACCGTCGCAGGTGCCGTACCCCGTGACGTGACACAGGAACTCGTCGTGCACGATCCACTCCCCCCGTCGCTCTGCCGGCCTGCCGGGCCGACCTCGCCTTCGGGTGCGGCTCATGCGCTGTGCGTGACCGGCCCTTCGCTGGATGTGAAGCGCCTAACAGTCGAGTATGTTCACTGCTGAAACACTGTCACCACATCTTTCCGGCCAGTCTCCTGGCATATTCACCGCCTGACATGGCCGAAACACCATGTGTGCGCGCCGCGGCCGTCATTACCTGAGGGGTAATCGACCCGCGGTGCCGGTCCGGGCAGGGTTGTCGTACCGGATCGGCGAACGTCCCGATCCGGCTTCCGACCAGCAGGTACGTCCTTGATGGAGGCTGATCTCCCATGCCCGCGCACACCGACCGTTACCAGAGTGCCGTCGCCCGCTACTTCGAGGCCTGGAACGCCCGTGAGCCCGAGACGCGGGCCAAGACGGTCGCCGCCGCCTGGACCGCGGACGGCAGCTACACCGACCCGCTCGCCGAGGTGAGCGGCCACGAGCAGATCGCGGCGGTGATCGCGGGGGCCCAGGAGCAGTTCCCGGGCTTCGCCTTCCGGCTGGCCGGGACGGTGGACGGGCACCACGACACCGCCCGCTTCTCCTGGGAACTGGTGAGCGAGACCGACGGCTCGGCGCCGGTGGCCGGCTCCGACGTGATCACCCTGGACGCGGACGGCCGGATCAGGTCCGTGCTCGGCTTCCTGGACCGGGTGCCCGCAGGCATGTGAGGGGCGTCGCGTCCGCGGCGCCCGCAGGCTCACCGCCGCACGATCGCGTCGATCCGCGCCAGCTCCTCCGCGTCGAAGTCCAGGTTGCCGATGGCGCCGACGCTGTCCTCCAGCTGCCGCGGGCTGCTCGCGCCGACCAGGGCCGAGGTAACCCGGCCGCCCCGCAGCACCCAGGCCAGCGCCAGCTGGGCCAGGGTCTGGCCGCGGGACTCGGCGATGTCGTTCAGCTCGCGCAGCTGCCGCACCAGGTCCTCGGTGACCGCGTCCGAGTTCAGGAACGGGCTGTCGCTCGCCGCCCGCGAGCCCTCGGGGATGCCGTCGAGGTAGCGGCCGGTGAGCAGCCCCTGCTCCAGCGGGGAGAAGACGATCGAGCCGACCTGGAGTTCGTCCAGCGCGTCGAGGAGGCCCTCGTCCTCGGGACGGCGGTCCAGCATCGAGTAACGCGGCTGGTGGATGAGGAGTGGGGTGCCCAGCCCGCCCAGGATGCGGGCGGCCTCGCGGGTCTGCTCGGCCGAGTAGTTGGAGATGCCGACGTACAGCGCCTTGCCCTGCTGGACGGCCGAGTGCAGCGCGCCCATCGTCTCCTCCAGAGGAGTCTCAGGGTCGGGTCGGTGCGAGTAGAAGATGTCGACGTAGTCCAGACCCATCCGCTTCAGGCTCTGGTCCAGGGAGGACAGCACGTACTTCCGCGAACCCCACTCGCCGTACGGACCGGGCCACATCAGGTAGCCGGCCTTGGTGGAGATGACCAGTTCGTCGCGGTAGGGCGCGAAGTCGGCCTTCAGTGCCTCGCCGAAGGCGGACTCGGCGGATCCGGGCGGCGGGCCGTAGTTGTTGGCCAGGTCGAAGTGGGTGACCCCGAGGTCGAAGGCACGGCGCAGGATGGCGCGCTGGGTCTCGACGGACCGGTCCGGGCCGAAGTTGTGCCACAGGCCCAGCGACAGCGCGGGAAGCATCAGGCCGCTGCGTCCGGTGCGCCGGTAGGGCATCTCCGCGTAACGGTCGGGGTGTGCGGTGTACAACGCGACTCCAGAAGGGGTTGGCACGGCGGAACCAGGTTCCTGGGAACCGGTGCCTACTCTGTCGTGACCTGGGGCAGTGGTCCAACAGAAGAATCCGATGGAATTCAGCGGATAGGCTTCTCAATCATGGAACTGCGTCATCTCCAGCACTTTGTCGCGGTCGCCGAGGACCAGCACTTCACCCGGGCCGCGGAACGGCTGATGGTGTCCCAGTCCGGCCTGTCGGCCTCCATCCGGACGCTGGAGCGGGAACTCCAGACCCCGCTGTTCGTGCGGACGACCCGCCGGGTGACGCTCACGGAGGCCGGGCGGGCGCTGCTGGGCGAGGCCGAACGGATCCTCGCACAGGTGCGGTCCGCGCACGAGGCCGTCGCCGCCGTGCAGGGTGTCCTGCGCGGCACGCTCGCGCTGGGCACCGAGCAGTGCATCGCGGGCGTCCAGGTGGCGCGGTTGCTGGCGGTGTTCAGGCGGCACCATCCGGACGTGGAGATCCGGCTGCGACAGGCGGGGGCGGGCGCGCTCGCGGAGGAGGTCGCCGCCGGCCGTCTCGACCTGGCCTTCGCCGTGCGTACCCGGGCGGACTCCGACCAGCTGCGGTCCGTACCGCTGACCAGTGAGCCGATGACCGTGCTGTGCCATCCCGACCATCCGCTGGCGACCGTCGGCGCGGCGGTGACCCCGGAGGAGATCGGCGCCGAGGTCTTCGTGGACTTCCACCCGGACTGGGGGCCGCGCCGGATCACCGACGCCGCGTTCGCCGCGGCGGGCGTGCGGCGGACGGTCGCACTGGAGGTGAACGACGTGCACAGCCTCCTCGACCTGGTGGACGAGAACCTCGGTATCGCCGTCGTGCCCCGGCACTTCCGGCACAAACGGGAAGCCCTCACCGCCCTCCCCCTCAAGGGCACCGACGACGCGGCGTACGAGACGGTGGCGCTGCTGCCGCCGCCGCAGGCCGCCAGTCCCGCCGCCCGGGCGCTGATGGCGCTTCTGGAGGACGAGGACGCATGACGGACGAGGATGCGCCATGGTGGACCGTATGCATGCCAAGGACATCCTCATCGACGCGTACGGCCGCATCCAGGAAGAGGTCCATGCCACCGTCGAGGGCCTGGACCCCGACGCCCTCCACACACGCCCCGTACCGGACGCCAACTCCATCGCCTGGCTGATCTGGCACCTCACCCGAGTCCAGGACGACCATGTGGCCGGCGTGTCCGGGCTCGACCAGGTCTGGCAGGCCCAGGGCTGGGAGAAGCGGTTCGGCCTCGACCTCCCGCGCCTCGACACCGGCTACGGGCACAGCCCCGCGAAGGTCACCAAGGTGCGGGTCGACTCCGGTGAGCTGCTGACCGGGTACTACGACGCCGTGCACGAGCAGACGCTCGGGTATCTGCGCGGCCTCGCCGCCAAGGATTTCGAGCAGGTCGTGGACGAGCGCTGGGATCCGCCGGTCACTCTGGGCGTACGCCTGATCAGCGTCCTGTCCGACGATCTCCAGCACGTCGGACAGGCCGCCTACGTCAGGGGGCTGATTCAGAGCGCCGCTTCGTAGCCCGGCAGGACGACGTCCTCGATGAGGGCCGTGCGCTCGTCGAACGGGATGAACGCGCTCTTGAGGGCGTTCACCGTGACCGTGCGCAGGTCCTCGGCCGTCCAGCCCGCCTCCTCGACCAGCAACGACATCTCCCGGGTCATCGTGGTGCCCGACACCAGACGGTTGTCCGTGTTGAGGGTGACCCGGAAGCCGAGGTCCTTCAGCGCGGTGATCGGGTGCTCGGCGATCGAGGTTGCCGCGCCGGTCTGGAGATTCGACGTCGGGCACATCTCCAGAGCGATACGACGATCGCGCACCCAGCCCGCGAGACGGCCGAGCTTGCCGGCCGCGAGGTCGGAGATGTCGTCGGTGATGCGGACGCCGTGCCCGAGGCGCTGGGCGCCGCACACCTGGAGCGCCTGGTGGATGCTGGGCAGACCGTGCGCCTCACCGGCGTGGATGGTGAACGGGAGGTTCTCGCGGCGCAGGTACTCGAACGCGGCAAGGTGGTCGGCGGGCGGGAATCCGTCCTCGGCACCCGCGATGTCGAAGCCGACCACGCCGGCGTCCCGGAAGGCCACGGCCAGGTCGGCGGTCTCCTTGGTGCGGTCGAACATCCGCATCCCGCACAGCAGGGTGCCGACCCGGACCGGTGTTCCCGCGGCGGCCGCCTTCGCCATGCCCGCCGCCAGGCCTTCCTGGACCGTCTCGACGACCTCGGGCAGGGTCAGCCCGCCCTTCAGCATCAGCTCGGGCGCGTAGCGCACCTCGCCGTAGACGACACCGTCCGCGGCGAGGTCGAGGACGTACTCCTCGGCCGTACGCAGCAGGCCCTCCCGGGTCTGCAGCACGGCGAGGGTGTGCTCGAAGGTGGCTATGTAACGCACCAGGTCACCCGAGTCGGCGGCCTCGACGTACCAGTCGGCGAGGGCGTCCGGGTCGGTGGTGGGCAGGGTGTGACCGACCGCGTCCGCGAGTTCCACCACCGTCGCGGGGCGCAGTCCGCCGTCGAGGTGGTCGTGCAGCACGGCCTTGGGCAGCCGGCGGATGGCGTCGGTGTCGATGCGGGGCGCGGTCATGTGCGTGGTGTTCTTTCTCGGGTGGGGCCAGGGGTCCTTGCACTATGAGCGCCCGATGAGGTCGCGTGGTCTGGTGCCGTGCATCGCAAGGCGCCGGAGAGCCCTCGTAGCGGAGCTACTAGGGCTTTTCGGCAACGCGGCGAGGTGCGGTGCCAGGCCGCGCGACCCGGGCGGGCATAGTGCAAGGACCCCTCAGTCGTCGGTGGGCTGGAGCAGGTCCCAGCGGTTTCCGTACAGGTCCTGGAAGACGGCGACCGTGCCGTACGGCTCGTGCCGCGGCTCCTCCAGGAAGGTCACGCCCGCGGCGAGCATCCGGGCGTGGTCGCGGGCGACGTCGTCGGTGTGCAGGAAGAAGCCGACCCGCCCGCCGGTCTGGTCCCCGACGCGGGACCGCTGGCTCTCGTCCTTGGCGCGGGCGAGCAGCAGCTCGGTGGCGCCCGGGTGAGGGCCCGGCCGTACGACGACCCAGCGGGAGCCGTCCGGACGCGGGGTGTCCTCGACGAGGTGGAAGCCGAGGGCCTCGGTGTAGAAGCGAAGCGCCTCGTCGTAGTCGTCGACGACGAGGGTGATCAGGGCGACGCGTCTCATCGGGACCTTTCGGAGCGGGTGATCGACGGGGAGGTTATACGTAAAACCTCGGGCGCGCCAGTCAGGGCTTCCGCACGAGCGGCGGTTTCGTGCTGTAGCTGGCGGCGGCGGACCGCCGGTGAGCGCCGCCGTGCCGCCCTGGGCCGTCCTAGGTCGCGGAGCCGGGGTACAGAACGGCGAACAGCGACTCGGTCTCCGCGTCGTCCGGTGTGCGCCACGGGCCCGCGACATGGCCGATCGCGCCCGGCGGGAGGGACAGCTCGCCCTCCGGAGCGGGCCGCAGGACGCGGTGCAGACGCAGGCTCGCCCCCTGCGGGAGGGACAGGTCGGTGCCCTCTTCGTCGTCGGCCACGGTGAGGGCGGCGGAGGGCAGCGGACCGTCCTGCGTGCAGGAGTGGGTGATGTCCGGGTCAGGGGCGTCGGTGAGGCTCTGGGCCTGGGCCTGGACGCCGCCCTCGACGAAGGCGAGCAACTGGGCGACCAGCACCGGGTCGTGGCAGCCGTCGTAGGCCCAGCGGGGCCCCAGCACGCCGTGTTCCATCGTGCCGACGAGGGCGTGCTCGGCCCCCTGGAGCGGGGCGCTTCGATAGGTGAGCGGTACCAGGTAGGCGGCCGGACGGGTGCCGGAGGTGTCGGTCGCCACCATGAACTCGATGCCGACCTCGCCCTGCGGATCGTCCAGTCGGAAGCCGCCCGCCTTGGACAGCCGGGGTTCGCCCGGACCACCGGCGTACCAGGGCCGGGTGGGCAGCCAGGCCGTCAGCAGTTCGAGCTTGGTCGGCTTGAGCGTGGTGCGGTGGATGACGGCCATGGAGCGGGCTCTCTTTCCGTTGGTCGGATGCGGGACATGCACTACGTGGGAAGCGAGGGCGCGTTCGGGGCGGCCTTGGCTCAATCGCCCTTCCGGTGCAGCACGTCGAGCGTGGCCGCCTCCTCGTCGGTGAGACAAAGAGCGCCCGCGGCCACGTTCTCCGCGAGGTGGTCGGGGTTGCCGGTGCCGGGGATGGCCAGGACGTGCGGGCCCTGTCGCAGGGTCCAGGCGAGCCGGACCTGGGTGGGTGTCGCGCCGTGGGCCCGCGCGACGGCGAGGACCGCGTCGTCGTGCGTGGTGGCGGCGGGCCGGGGGCCCCGGTCGCCGGCGACGGCGTAGAACGGCACGAAGGCGATGCCCTGTTCGCCGCAGATGCGCAGGAGTTCCTCGGTGGACGGGTCGTACGAGTCGAGTCCGAACTGGTTCTGCACGCACACCACGGGGGCGATGGCCTGCGCCTCGGCGAGGTGGCGGGGCTCCACGTCGGATATGCCGAGGTGCCTGATCAGGCCCTCCTCGCGCAGTTCGGCGAGGGCGCCGAAGTGTTCGGCGATGGAGTCCTGCCGCATGCGGCGGAGGTTGACGACGTCCAGGTGGTCGCGTCCGAGCTGGCGCAGGTTCTCCTCGACATGGCCGCGCAGGTCTTCGGGGCGGGCCGAAGTGGCCCACTGCCCCGAGTAGTTCCGGAACGGGCCGACCTTGGTGACGATGACCAGGTCGTCGGGGTACGGCGACAGCGCGCTGTTGATGATCTCGTTGGCCGAGCGCAGCGTGGAGAAGTAGAAGGCGGCGGTGTCGATGTGGTTCACACCGAGTTCGACCGCCTTGCGCACCACGGAGATCGACCGCTGCCGGTCGCTCGGCGCGCCCAGGTGAAAGGCGGCGCTGCCCGTCAACCGCATCGCGCCGAAGCCGACACGATTCACGGTCAGATCACCGAGCTGCCAGGTTCCCGCGGCGTCCGCCGTGATCGTTTCGGAGGTCATCGACGGATTCTGACATACGCCCGTACTACTGCCGAACATGATTCCGAATGCCCGGGCGGGGTCACAGGCGGATGACGATGAGGGCGATGTCGTCCTCGGCGCCCCCGGCGACGTCGAGGCGGTCCAGCAGCGCGTCGGCCAGCTGGTCGGGGGTGAGAGTGCTGTCCTTGGCCAGGGCTGTGGTCAGGCGGGCCAGGCTGACGTCGATGTCCTCGTCGCGGCGCTCGATGAGGCCGTCGGTGTACATCACGAGGGTGTCCCCTGGGGTGTAGGACAGGCCGGCCTGGGGGCGGGGGACGTGGTGCGGGCGGGCGCCGAGCGGCGGATCGGTCGCCTGGTCCAGCAGTTCGAAGGTGCCGTCGCCGTGGAGCAGGACGGGCGGCGGATGTCCGGCGTTGCTGTAGATGATCAGTCTGCTGCGGGTGTCGATGAGGACCTTGACCGCGGTCGCGGCCGTCGCGCCGTCCAGGGAGCGGGCGTACAGGCCGAGAACCTCCAGGGCCTGGGCGGGGCTGGGAATGGCACGGATGGCCGCGCTGAGGGCGCTGCGGAGCATCCCCATGATGGCGGCGGCTTGCAGGCCGTGGCCGACGACGTCTCCGACCGCTGCCGCGTAGCGCTCGGGTGTCAGGTCGACGACGTCGTACCAGTCACCGCACACGTTCATTGATCTGGTCGCCGGCAGGTAGCGCACGGTGATGCTGTCGGTGTGGTGGTGGAGGTCGGGGGCGATCAGCATGGCTTCCTGGAGGGCGACGGCGACCTGCCGCTCGCGGGCGTGGGCCTGGCGCAGCTGCTGGTTCAGCCGGTGCAGCTCGCGGGCCCGCGCGTACAGCTCGGCTGCCATGCCCTTCTCCCCATCAGTGAACTCCTCGGCGAGCTGTTGTGCCCGGTGTGAGTGGACGAAGGCCGTGACGTCCTCGGCTCGCTGGACGATCCATTTCACCTCGCCGTCAGGTCCCGGAATCGGGGTGTGGATGTCGGACCACCACCGCTCCTCGAACCCGCCGGGCCGGTCGAGGGCGGGGATGTCGTACCGCTGCAGCACCAAGGTGTCCGCGTTGCCGGTGTCGAGGACCCGGCGCAGTGACGCTTTCAGGTGCGCCTGTGCGTCGTCGGGGGTGCCGCTTCCCGGCAGGGCGTCGAAGAAGTACCTGCCGACCAGCTGATCTCTGGGCAGGCCGGTGGTCTGCAGGTATGCCGTGTTGATGTAGCGGATCACCAGGTCCTTGTCCATCATCAGGTACGGGCTTGGTGTGGCGTCGAAGAACGCGGTGAAATCGATGTCCGCTGTCATTCACGCGCCCTCCGTAGCGTGCGAGCGCGAATGCCTGGACTTCCAATCTACCGGTGATCCGGCGGCCGGGCGCATGACGTGTGCCGCCGAGATGAGCCCGGACACCGCCCATGGTTGATCTTCGAAGCGGCGGCAGCCTGAGGCGCGTACCCCGGGCCGGCCGCAGCCGCCCCGGGGACAAGGGCGCAGGCCGGCCGCCTGCTGCCGGCGACCGACGGCCGCCCGTGGGGTCCGCGGCTCAGCTCAGCGGCTTCTCGAGGACCGCCTTGCGGTGGCTGAACGTCTCGATGGAGTAGCGGCCGTGGTAGCTGCCCATGCCGCTCTCCCCCACCCCGCCGAAGGGCAGGTCGGAGACGGTGAGGTGGGCCAGCGGGAGGCCGTAGCCGAGTCCGCCCGAGGAGGTCTCGTCGGCGATCCGGCGCCGCGTCTGCTCTGCCTCCGTGAAGACGTACAGGGCGAGCGGCTTGTCCCGGTCGTTGATGAAGTCGATCGCCTCGGACAGGCCGGGGACCGTGACGATCGGCAGGATCGGGCCGAAGATCTCCTCCCCCATGACGGGCGACTTCGGGTCGACGTCGGCGAGGACGGTGGGCGCGATGTACTTGGCCGTACGGTCGCTGTCTCCGCCCACCACCACCCGGCCCGAGTCGAGCAGTCCGGTCAGCCGGTCGAAGTGGCGTTCGTTGACGATACGGCCGTACTCGCCGGACGCCGCCGGGTCGGTTCCGTACAGCGACTCGACGGCGCGGACCAGAGCGGGCTCGAGGGCGGCCGCGGTCTGCGGGTCGGTCAGGACGTAGTCGGGGGCCACACAGGTCTGTCCGGCGTTGAGGAACTTCCCGCGGGCCAGCCGGTCGGCGACCACGTCGAGGTCCGTGTCGCGGTCGACGAACGCCGGGGACTTGCCGCCCAGTTCCAGTGCGACCGGCGTGAGGTGCTCGGCGGCGGCGCGCATCACGACCCGGCCGACGGTGCCGTTGCCGGTGTAGAAGATGTGGTCGAAGCGCTCGGCCAGCAGGGCCGTCGTCTCGGGGATGCCACCCTCGACGACGGCGACCGCGTCGGTGTCCAGGTGGGCGGGCAGCAGCCGGGCCAGCGCGGCGGACGTGGCGGGAGCGAGCTCGCTCGGCTTGGCGACCACGGCGTTGCCCGCGGCGAGGGCGCCGACCACGGGGGCGAGCAGGAGCTGGGCCGGGTAGTTCCAGGGCGCGATGACGAGGACGACGCCGAGAGGGTCGTAGCGCGTCCAGGCGCTGGCGTCGTCACCGAGGTACGCCGGGACCGGGGCGGACTCGGGGCGCAGCCAGTCGGTGAGGTGGTCGAGGGTGTGGTCGATCTCCCGGACGGTGAAGTCGATCTCGGTGCGGTACGCCTCGGTGGCGCTCTTGCCCAGGTCGGCGTGGAGGGCGGCGGCGAGGTCGGCGCCGTTCTCCGTGAGCATCGCGCGCAGGCGGGTGAGCTGGTCAGTGCGCCAGGCGACGGGCTTGGTGCGGCCGGTGCGGAAGGTGGCGCGCAGCCGGGCCACGATGTCGGCGGGCTGCTCGGGTATGCGGTCGTTCACGGTGCCTCGCTGGGGTGCGCGGACCTGTCGTCGGCGACAGGGATCTCAACAGTCGGATGTATATGCCAACCTTTCATACGTCCCCGCACATTCCAGGGCCTGGGCACGCTTTGCGTGTGTGTCGGCTCACGATGGGCCCAGTGCGCGTCGCCGGTGCTCCAGGTAGGCGCGTTCCGCCGGGTTGTCGGCCAGCCGGGCGGCGGACTCGTACGCTCGCGCGGCCTGCACGGTACGGCCCAGGCGGCGCAGCAACTCGGCGCGGACCGCGTGGAAGACGTGATAGCCGTCGAGGTCCAGCGTGTCCACGAGATCGAGGGCCGCCCCCGCACCGACGGTCTCGGCGACGGCGACCGCCCGGTTCAGCGCCACCACCGGGCTGGGCGCGAGGGCCATGAGCTGGTCGTAGAGCTGAAGGATCTGTGCCCAGTCGGTGGCGTCGGGGCTCGCGGCGTCGCTGTGGACGGCCTGCACGGCGGCCTGGATCTGGTAGGGCCCGGGCTGGTCGCGGCGCAGGCAACGGCGGACGAGCGACTGGCCCTCGGTGATCAGTTCGCGGTCCCACAGGCCGCGGTCCTGCTCGGGCAGCGGCACGAGCCGGCCGTCCTCGTTCTGCCGGGCTGCTCGCCTGGACTCGACGAGCAGCATCAGCGCGAGCAGCCCGGTGGCCTCGGGCTCGTCCGGCATGAGTTCGCTCAGCAGCCGGCCGAGGCGGACGGCTTCCGCGCACAGCTCGGCCGAGCCGCCGTACCCCTCGTTGAAGATCAGGTAGATCACGGCGAGGACGCCCTTGAGGCGGTCCGGGAGGTCGGCGTCGCGCGGCACCCGGTAGGGGATCCGCGCGTCGCGGATCTTCGCCTTGGCCCGGACGAGCCGCTGCGCCATGGTCGGCTCGGGCACCAGGAAAGCCCGCGCGATCTGCCCGGTGGTGAGCCCGCCGAGCAGGCGCAGCGTGAGGGCGACCCGCGACTGCGGGGCGAGCGCGGGGTGGCAGCAGGTGAAGATCAGACGGAGCCGGTCGTCGCGCACGGGGCCCTCCTCGGGCGGCGGGTCGCCGGCGTACAGCAGGGCCGCCTCGGCGTGGCGTTCGTCGCGGCGTGCCTCCCGGCGCAGCCGGTCGACGGCACGGTTGCGGGCGGTGGTGATGATCCATCCGGCCGGGCTCGGCGGCACCCCGGTCTCCGGCCAGCGCCGCACGGCCGTGGTGAAGGCCTCCTGGACCGCTTCCTCGGCGAGGTCGATGTCGCCGAGGAAGCGGACCAGGACGGAGACCGCGCGGCCGTACTCCGCACGGAAGACGGCCTCGACGTCAGGGCCGGCGGGGTGCGGCATCAGCCGTCCGCCTGGTGCATGAACGGGCGCACCTCGATGGGCAGGGTGGTGGCCCAGGTCGCCCTCTTGCCCCATTCCAGGGCCGCGTCCAGGTCGGCCGCCTTGATCAGGCAGATGCCGCCCAGGTACTCCTTGCCCTCGGCATACGGCCCGTCGGTGATCAGTACGTCGCCGTCCGCGGGCCGCAGCACGGTGGCCGTCTCGGGGCCGTGCAGTCCGCCGGCGAAGACCCATGCCCCGGCCTCGCGCAGCTCCGCGTGGAAGGTGTCGAGGTTGCGGACGATCTCCGCCATGGCCTCGGGCCCGGGCGGCGTGCCCTCGGTCGGTGTGATCACGCTCAGCAGGTAGTACTGCATGACATCCTCCTTGGCGTCGTGTGGTGCTCTCACCTCCTACACGAACGCGACACCTCAGGATCGACACCGCGTGCGGTGCCATCGGAGGAATCTTTTTCCACCCCACCGGAAGAATCCTCTCCATGAACGCACCGCACCCGCTCGTCATCCGTGCCCGCAGCCTCGCTGACGGCCTCCTGGTACCCCACGCCGAACGGGTCGACCGGGAGGGTGTGCCCGCGAGCCACATCGAGGAGGTCAAACGGTCGGGTCTCCTCGGGGTGAGCGCGCCCCGGGAGTACGGCGGTGCGGCGGCGCCCGTTTCCGTGGCCCACCGGACGGCGGAGATCCTGGCCGGGGCGTGCTGCTCGACCTGGTTCGTGCAGACCCAGCACCACACGCCGGTCCAGACGCTCGCGACAAGCGAGGGCCCTGTGCGCGAGCGCCTGCTGTCCCGGCTGGCGAGCGGCGAGCTGCTGTCCGGGGTGGCGTACGCCCACCTGCGGGCCCACCCGCGCGTTCCGGTCCGGGTCGCCCGGGACCGGGGCGGCTGGCGGTTCGACGGTTCGGTGCCCTGGTACACGGGGTGGGGTCTGAACGACGTCATGCTGCTCGCCGGGGTGAGCGACACCGACGAGGCCCTGTTCGCGTTCACGGAGGCGAGGGAGCAGCCGGGACTGCGGGCATCGGAGCCGATGCGGCTTGCGGCCCTCTCCGCGTCGCGCACGGTGTCGCTGGAGCTGGACGGCCTGTGGCTGCCGGAGGAGGCGGTGGCCGTGCGTATGCCGTACGACCGCTGGGCGGCGGCGGACCGTCTCAGGACGGTGAACGCCAACCCGGCGGTCTTCGGCGTCGCGGAGGCGGCCCTGTCCCTGGTGGACGAGGAGACGGCGGTCCCGCTGCGCGCCCGGCTGAGCGAGGTGCGCGGCCGTGCCTACGCCTTGGCCGCCCACGCGGCGCCCGATGAGCGCGTCCCGGAACGCCTCGCGCTCAAGACGCAGGCGTACGAGGTGTTGCGGACGGCCACCACGGCAGCGGTGGTGAGTGTGGGAGGTCGCTCGATGCTGCTGACGAACCGGGCCCAACGCCTGGCCCGGGAGGCGCTGTTCCTGTTGGTGCAGGGTCAGACGCGGGAGTCACGCACGGCTCACCTCCACGCGCTGACCGGCTGATGCCGGCCGGCGCGGCCCCGGTTCACCGCGCGGCGGGCCCTTCCGGTTGTTCCGCCGGACCCGTTTTGACCGGGCGCTTGTGGGGTCCTTCGCCGTCTCCGTCCTGGACGGCCGGTGCCCCTTTCGTCCAGGCCTCCTCGCGCACGCTGCCCTCCATGACGGCGGCGCTCTCCGGATCGACGACCGAGTCAGTCGGTCTGCCCACCTCCGACAGCGTCATCTGTGCGCGGTCGTCCACCAGTCGGGTAACCAGGTGCTGCGCGGCGCCGAAGACCGCGGCCCAGGCGAGGATCTGCGCTCTGTTGTCCAGGTCGCTGAACCCGGGGACGAAGGCGCCCCTGATCAGCAGTACCCCGAGGAAGGCGGACAGGGCGCCGGTCGGGAATTTCAGTACCGCCGACGCCAGGGGCAGCTTGTAGGGGGCGCTGGTGCCCCGGATGTGGCGCAACGAGGCGATGACGGTGAACGCCGCGCCGGCCAGCCCGGCGATCTCGACGGTGAGGATGTCCCTCGACTGGGCGAAACTGCTGGCAACGCTGCCTGCGGGTTTGTTGCCGTACTCCTTGCTGGGGCAGACGATGTCCATGCCGCCGGCGCCGCCGGAGCCGAGCTTGGGCGCGAAGCACAGGCTGAGCGATCGGGGGAAGAACCAGCCGTAGAGGGCGAGGCCTGCCACGCCGAGCAGGACGACGAACGTGGCCGTCCAGAGGATGTTGCGCAAGCTCCGCACCCGGGCCAGTTCCGCGTCCAGCGCGGTGTACGCGCTGTCGAGTGCCCGGGCCAGCAGCTCCCGGTCGGCGCGCGTCAACTGGCCGGAGACGAGGTGACGGATCCGCAGGGCGAGCCCGACGCGCTGGGGATCGTCCTTGTCCAGATGGCGTTTGACCAACGTCATGATTTCTCCGACGCGGCCGGCGGCCTGCGCCTCGGAGGCCAGCTGGAAGAGCAGCACGTCGGCGCTGCGCAGGTTCGACCAGACGCCTTCCTCCGCGGTCGAACCCGACCACAGCCGCCGCCAGCCGAACGTCTCGTCCGCCGCCGAGGCGGCCTTGCCGAGATGGGCTGCTGTCCCGGCGAGGAGGGCCTTGCGGTCGTCCGTGAGCGGCCTGGCCTTCTCGCGGCTCAACTGGACTTCGAGATAGGCGATACGGGCTTTGGCCCGTGCCCGCCAGGGCGACCGCGGGGGCCGGGAACGCAGCCCGGCCTCGAGTCGTCGGCGTGTACGGGCCCACGTGCTTTCACGGGCAGCCACGGAAGTGGCCATTGCCAATCTCCCTTGATGCCCCGGGCGGGCTATTCACCACTCATGTGGAGAGCGGGCACATGAAGTCTCTCCCACGAAACCCGCCCCGGAATTCCGTCGGCGTCGCTGCCGGTGAAGCCCAGTTTCCGTTGGAACTTGGCATAGGACTTGCGGTCCGCCTCGCTCCACTGGAAGTCGGGCTCGTCGAGATACGCCGAGCATCCCTCCTCGACGAGGCGCCAACCCATGGCCTCGATGATCGGGCTGCTCACGGACGGCCTGAAGAAGTCCTTGCCCGGGAAGGGTTCGTCCTGGCCGCCGTTCCCTCCGTGCGGCGCAACCACACGAATCCGGTCGTTCGGGTGTATGAGGTTCTTGTTTTTTATCTGCGGATTCCACTGCAGGATCTGGGCCAGCGACACATGGTGCCTGGCCGCGATGTCGGAGAGCGTGTCGCCCTCCCTTACCACGTAGAACTCAGGTGTGCCGTTCATACGTCCATGCTAGGGACGTATCGGGAATAGTTCGACTCGGGGAAACAGTCGGATTCCCCGCGCACACAGGCCAGTTGAATATTCATTGAATTCGGCGCCGGGTGAGCCTCGGCACTCATTCAACTCGCGAAGGGCACCTGGGCCGAGGGGACGTTCCGGGTACGGAACGGATGCCGCCACACGCCTTGTGCGGCCAGCCGCGGCAACACCCCTTCGCCGAACCAGTAGGCCTCCTCGAGATGGGGATACCCGGACAGCACGAACTCCTCGATGCCGAGCGCCGCATACTCCTTGATCCGCTCGGCGACCTCCTCGTGGCTGCCCACCAGGGCGGTCCCCGCGCCCCCGCGCACCAGTCCGATACCGGCCCACAGGTTGGGGTGGATCTCCAGTCCGTCCCGGCTGCCGCCGTGCAGCGCGAGCATCCGCTGCTGCCCATGGGACTCGCTGCGCGCGAGCCCGGCCTGGACGGACTTCACGGTCTGCGCGTCGAACCCGTCGAGCAGCCGATGCGCCGTGGCCCAGGCCTCTTCGGAGGTGTCCCGGGTGATGACGTGCAGCCGGATACCGAACCGCACCGTCCGGCCTTCCTTCGCCGCGAGCCCCCTGATCCAGGCGATCTTCTCGGCGACCTGGGCCGGCGGCTCGCCCCAGGTGAGGTAGACGTCGACGTACTTCGCGGCGACCTCACCGGCGATCGGCGAGGACCCGCCGAAGTACACCTCGGGGACGGGGTCCGGCACCCGCGCCAGCTTCGCGTCCTCGACCTGCAGATGCTCACCGTGCAGGTCTACGGTCTTGCCCTCCCACAACTCCCGTACGATCTGCAGGAATTCACCGGTACGCCGGTACCGGTCGTCCTTGTCCAGGAAGTCGCCGTAGGCGCGCTGCTCGTGGCTCTCGCCGCCGGTGACGACGTTCAGCAGGAGCCGTCCGCCGGTCTGCCGCTGGAAGGTGGACGCCATCTGCGCGGCGAGCGTCGGCGAGACGAAGCCGGGCCGGAAGGCGACCAGGAACTTCAGGCGTTCGCTCTGCTGGGCGACCATCGCGGTGGTCAGCCACGCGTCCTCGCACCAGGCGCCGGTGGGCGTGAGCGCGCCCACGAAGCCCAGGTCCTCAGCGGCGCGGGCGATCTGGCTCAGGTAGGCGACCGTCGGCGGCCGGTCCCGTCCGGACTCGGTGGCCGGTGTGCCGTGGCCGCCGCCGACGACATGCCGGCTGTCGCCGTTGGTGGGCAGGAACCAGTGGAACGTGAGGGACACGGGGTCTCCGTTTCGGGGAGGGGGGAGAAGGTGAGAGGAGGCCGTGGCGGGGCGGGTGCGGGCGTCAGGCCAGTGCCGGTGCGGATGCGGGGAGTTGAGCGCTGAGCGGATGCCGAACACTCCGAACAGGACGCTCGCGACCTCCACTGCGGTCCGCGCGGCGTACGCCTTCACGGCGGTCACCGCGCGGGACGAACTCGTCGGTGAGGGCCCTGCCCACCGTCAGGGCGTCGGCGTCGTCGGCGATGACTTTCGGGGTCACGGTGTCAGCCCGCAGCGGCCAGCAGGGGGACCGGACCCAGGGCCGTCGAGAACTGGTCGAGCACCTGAGTGAGGGCCTCGGACGTGGTCGGGGCGACGGTGAGGGAGCCGTCCTCGTGTGCGGTGATGTCCTTGTCGAGGGTGAACCAGCCCTGCACGATGTGCGCCGCGCCCATGGAGCTGAGCACCGGGCGCAGGGCGTAGTCGATGGCCAGGACATGGGCGGTGGTGCCCCCGGTGGCCAGCGGTAGGACGGTCTTGCCGGCCAGGGCGTACTGCGGGAGCAGGTCGAGGAGCGCCTTGAGGACACCGGAGTAGGCCGCCTTGTAGACGGGGGTGCCGATGACGACCCCGTCGGCGCGCTCGAAGAGCTCGGTGGCCTCGACTATCGCCGGGTGCCGGAAATCGGCGCCGAGCAGCGCCTCGGCCGGGATGGTGCGGACGTCCAGCGGGATCACCTCGTGTCCCTGCCCGGCGAGGTGAGTGTCGAGGTGACGCAGCAGCTTGCCGGTTCGGGACGAGGCGGAGGGGCTGCCGGAGACGGACAGGACGGTGGCCATGGGCCCTCTTTTCGGGGAGGAGGGGCGCCTTCGCGGACGAGGTGCCCCAGAGGAAGCGGTCAGGCGTGGGGGCGGCGGACACCGGCTCGTGATGCCTCGGTGTCGGGGAGTGGGGCCTCAAGCTCGCACGAGCGGCAGCACCCGGGCGATGAGGCTGCGGGCATGCGGAACTCCTGTTACGGAATGCTGGGGGTTATTTCGAGGACGCCGAATCGAAAAGGGCACGACAGGCCTCTGAAAAGAGGGCGGCGGTCGCTGAATTCAGGCGGTGAAGGGAAGAACGCGGCCGGTTCCCGTCCCGGGTCAGGGTGACGGTGCGGGCGCGGAAGAGGGGCGGCGGCGGATCAGGCCGCGACGCAACAGGAGGCGCTGGAGACGCGCGCGAGGTCGACGTGGCGTCGCCGCGTGAGGTCCAGTCGCATGTTCATGTCGTCAATGGTCGCAGTCGGCCCGGAGAACCGTCAAGGAGAACCCGACCGGTCTCGTATCGCGGACCATTGAATTCCACGAAGGTGTGACAGGGAAACCCTGGAACGGGCCGTCGCACCCCACGAATTCTGCTGCCGTGCGTACGGAACAACTGGAATGCACGGCAACGGAGGTGCAGGGCCCCGGAGCCGGGCGGGACACTCAGCGACCGCTGAGCGCCCACCTGTTGGGCCGGACGGGTCAGTCCTCGTCGCGCGCCGGGACCACTACGAGGAACGCGTCCGACTTCAGGTCCATGACCACCTGCGCCGGTTCGCCCTCGGCGCGGCGTGCCGCCGCGTACTCCTCCGCCGGCCACGATCCGCGCGGAGCACCCGCAGGAAACCGCTCCAACACCTTCGCGCCCATAGCGGCAGCACCTCCAGCTCGCCTTTCGGCTCTCCGTATGTCAACTCTCGTACGTTCCGCCTGCCCGCGAACGGACCGGACATGTGCCGCTGCGGCAACCGGACCCGATACCTCCGCCGAATCCACCTCGAACAGCCGCATCTGGTCCGGTCCGTCCGTGGAAAGGATCAGTGAAGGAGGGCAGTGGGAGAGCCCTGAGGGGGAGCCCCAGAGGGCGACGAGATCGCGGGAGTTACCCAAACCGAGGGAACGAGGCCTGATGAGCACGGACGACTCCGGACCGGGGCTGCGCTGTCTGGTGACCGGAGCCACGGGGTACATCGGTGGGCGGCTCGTTCCGGCACTGCTCGCCGAGGGGCACCGGGTGCGCTGCCTGGCCCGCTCCCCCGGGAAACTGCGCGACCATCCGTGGGCGGACCGTGTGGAGGCGGTACGCGGTGACGTCACCGACGCCGCGTCGGTCGCGGACGCGCTGCGGGACATCGACGTCGCCTACTACCTGGTGCACGCGCTGGGCACCGGCCGCGGCTTCGAGGAGACCGACCGGGCGGCGGCACGCGTCTTCGGCGAACAGGCCCGGGCCGCCGGGGTACGGCGCATCGTCTACCTCGGTGGCCTCACGCCGGCCGGTGTGCCCGAGCGGGAGCTGTCCCCGCATCTGCGCTCCCGCGCCGAGGTGGGCCGCGTCCTGCTGGACTCGGGCGTCCCGACGACCGTGCTGCGGGCCGCCGTGGTCATCGGCTCGGGCTCGGCGTCCTTCGAGATGCTGCGTCACCTCACCGAACGGCTGCCCGTGATGGTGACGCCGAGCTGGGTGCGCACCCGGATCCAGCCGGTCGCCGTACGGGACGTGCTGCGCGCGCTGGTCGGCAGCGCGCGCATGCCGGGCGAGGTGAACCGGGCCTTCGACATCGGCGGGCCGGACATCCTGACCTACCGGGACATGATGACCAGGTACGCCTCCATCGCCGGGCTGCCGCGTCGCGTGATCGTCCCCGTACCCGTCCTCACCCCAGGCCTCTCCAGCCTCTGGGTCGGACTGGTGACCCCCGTGCCTGCGGGGATCGCGCGGCCGCTGACCGAGTCGCTGCGCCACGAAGTGGTCTGCCACGAACACGACATCGAGCGGTACGTACCCGGTCCGCCCGGGCACCCCGTCGGCTTCGACGAGGCCGTACGGCTGGCCCTGCGGCGTGTCCAAGGCGCCGAGGTGGCCACCCGGTGGTCGTCCGCGTCGGTTCCGGGCACGCCGAGCGATCCACTGCCGACGGACCCCGACTGGGCCGGCGGCAGCCTGTACACGGACCGGCGGGAACTGACCGTGGACGCCTCCCGGGACGCCCTGTGGCGGGTGATCGAGGGCATCGGCGGGGACAACGGCTGGTACTCCTTCCCGCTCGCCTGGGCGGTGCGGGGATGGCTGGACCGGCTGTTCGGCGGGGTCGGTCTGCGGCGCGGGCGTCGGGACGCGGCACGGCTGCGGGTGGGGGACTCGCTGGACTTCTGGCGGGTCGAGGAGATCGAACCCGGCCGGCTGCTGCGGCTGCGGGCGGAGATGCGGCTGCCGGGTCTGGCCTGGCTGGAGATGTACGCCGAGACCGACGACACCCCGGGCCCGGGCCGCACGCGTTACCGCCAGCGTGCCCTGTTCCATCCGCACGGCCTGCTGGGCCACCTCTACTGGTGGAGCGTCTCGCCCTTCCACTCGGTGGTGTTCGGCGGCATGGCCCGCAACATCGCGCGGGCGGCGGCCCGGGCTTCGTCGTCGGCGGAGCACGCGTCATGAACGTCTCGGTCGTCCTGTTCACCGCCGATCTGCGGCTGCACGACCATCCGCCGCTGCGGGCAGCGGGCGACGAGGGCCGACACGTGGTCCCCCTGTTCGTGCGTGACCGGGCCATGGACCGGGCCGGCTTCGCCGCCGCCAACCGGCTGGCGTTCCTGGCCGACTGCCTTCGGGACCTCGACGCCGGTCTGCGCGAGCGGGGCGGCCGGCTCGTGCTCCGTACCGGGGACGTCGTCGAGGAGGTGTGCAGAGTGGCCGTCGAGGCGGCCGCGGACGAGGTCCACATGGCGGCCGACGTCAGCGGTTACGCGCGCCGACGCGAGCAGCGGTTGCGTCTCGCGCTGGAGGCGGCGGGGCGTCGTCTGCACGTCCACGACGCCGTGACCACGGCCGTCGTACCGGGGGCGGTCGCACCGGCGTCCTCCGACCACTTCGCCGTCTTCACGCCGTACTTCCGGCATTGGTCCGGTCAGCAGCTGCGTGACACCCTCGCGGCACCCGGCGCCGTACACGTCCCGGACGGCATCGGCTCCGAGCCACTGCCCGCGCGAAGCGACGTTCCGGGGGTGTCGGAGGGGCTGGCCCGGGGTGGCGAGCGGCAGGGCAGGAAACGCCTGTCGGCATGGCTGCGCCGCGGCGTCGAACAGTACGAGGACCGGCACGACGACCTCGCCGGTGACGCCACCTCCCGGCTGTCGCCGCATCTGCACTTCGGCACCCTCTCCCCCGTCGAGCTGGTCCATCGGGTGCGTGGCGTCGAGGGCCCGGGTGCCGAGGCCTTCGTACGGCAGGTGGCCTGGCGGGACTTCCACCGTCAGGTCCTCGCCGCGCGCCCGGACACCGCCACCGTCGACTACCGCACGAAACACGACCGTTGGCGGTCCGACCGCTCGGCGCACGAGGACGTGGCGGCCTGGAAGGAGGGCCGCACCGGCTACCCGGTGATCGACGCGGCGATGCGCCAACTGCGCCACGAGGGCTGGATGCACAACCGCGCCCGGCTGCTGACCGCCTCCTTCCTCACCAAGACGCTCTACGTCGACTGGCGCGTCGGCGCCCGGCACTTCCTCGATCTGCTGGTCGACGGCGACATCGCCAACAACCAGCTCAACTGGCAGTGGGTGGCCGGCACCGGCACGGACACCCGACCCAACCGGGTCCTCAACCCCGTCACCCAGGCCAAGCGCCATGACCCCGACGGGGCGTACGTACGGCGCTGGCTGACCGAACTCGCGGGCGTGCCCGGCCCGTCGGTGCACCAGCCGTGGAAACTCTCCGGACCGGACCGGGCGGCGCTGGACTACCCGGACCCGATCATCGACCTGGCTGACGGGCTGGCCCGCTTCAGGCGGGCCCGTGGACGCGACTGAAGCCCTCAGTCGGACGCGTTTTCGACTCCCGACCAATCCGCTCGGTGTCCGGCGTCGGATTACCTCCGGTAATGCTCGCCCGCTGTAAGGACCTCGGTGAAAGAACCTGTGCACTTCGGCCGACCCGTGCCCGCCCTTCCCCTCCGCGCGGGCACGCCTCGGCCGCGCGAGCCGCTGGCGGTGACCGCGTGATCACCGCGGACCCGCACGGGCTGACCGGTGCCTACGCCCTGCACGCCCTCGACGCCCACGAACGCGAGGTGTTCGAACTGCACCTCGCCGACTGCGAGGCCTGCCACCGGCAGGTCGCCGGGTTCACCGCCACCGCGGCCCGGCTCGGCCTCGCCGCGTCCGCGCCGCCCCCGCCCGTCGTCCTGGAGGAGGTACTGCGCCGTGTCACCTCGGTGCGACAGGAGGCGGCCGGGCACGCGGCCGGAGAAGGGGACGCCGAGCACTCTCTCCCCTGACCTCTACACATAAGGACCAAATAAGCGCAGAATGGGATGACGCGGCGTTTACCGCATACCGCACCAGACGCGGTCAGGCCAGCAAGTCAAAGGAGACGAGTCATGGCCAACGTCTCGCACCCCAGGGGTGACATCACCACCCATCCTGATGCTTCGGAGATGCGGGAGCGGTACGCCCGCATGCTCGGCGGTCGCGATGTGGCTCTCGTGGACGGACCGGTGTTCCTGCTCGGTCTGTACTGTGCCGTGTCCCCCTGGATACTCCACTACACGACGAGCCAGCCCGACCTCGTGACCCACAACCTGATCGTCGGCATCGCCATCGGTCTGCTGGCCCTCGGCTTCACCCGGGCCCCGGAGCGCATGTACGGCCTGAGCTGGGCCATGTGCGCACTGGGCGTGTGGATGATCGTCTCGCCGTGGATCGTCGGCGACAACCCGGACGCCGGGGTCATCTGGAACAACGTCGTCATCGGCGCCCTCGCCGTGGTGCTGGGGCTGATGTGCATCGCCACGACGACGAGGAGCACCCCGCGGCCGTAGACCCCCTCGGGTCGGCCTTTCTGCGGCTGTCCTCGCGCGTGGGGGCGGGGCCCCTCGCGCGAGCCGGGGAGGGCGGGGCCGCCCGGGGGGCGGGGGGGGGGCGGCGGGGCACGACCGGG
>NZ_JBEXRA010000072.1:0-38540 GCF_040612855.1 Streptomyces sp. NPDC006332 | reverse complement strand
GTCGACAGCGGCTGCAACGCGTTCAGCACGACCCGGCCGGCCTCCACCTCCGACGTCCGTACTCCGTGGCCGACCCGCACCCGAGCCGGGCCGTGGGCCTCTGTAGGCGGGCCGTCAGGGTTGTCGTGCCCTCTTCCGTCAGGGAGCCGAACAGGCGCAGGCGGGAGATGCCGCCGTCGGGATAGATGTCCACGCGCGCGTGCGTGCCGACGGCGGGGGCCGTGAGGACGAAGCGGTGGTTGGTGTCGGGCTGGAGGCGGGTGCGCGGGAGGATCTGGGTCCATTCGCCTTCCTCGCCGTCCCGGACCGAGACGGACGCCCAGCCCGCGCTGTTGCCCTTCAGGTACGCCGTGTCGATTTCGAGCGCCCGGATCTGCGACCGGGCCACCAGCCGGTAGCGGATCCAGTCGTTGCCCTGGTCGCGGCGGCGGCGGGTCTCCCAGCCGTCGTCCATCTTCCGGGAACGGCCCGGCTGGATGGTGTTGGACGCCGGCGAGTAGAAGAGGTTGGAGGCGTCCTCGGCCCGGCCGCCGTTCTCCAGGGCGACCACGTCGAAGGTGCCCAGGACCTCCAGCCACTTCGGATCGGGTACGACCTCGCCGTACGCCCGCAGCCGCGCGATGCCGCCGTCGGGGTGCTGGTTGACGCGCAGGTGGGTGAAGCACTGCTCGACCGATACGGCGAAACCGTTCGCGGCGTGGCCGCCGACCGGCGTGCGCGGGACGAGCGTCGTCCACTTCACGTCGTCCCCGAGGAGCTGTGCCGGGGACGGGCACCCCGGCACCGAGGTTCCCTCGACCGACACCGCCTGCGGGTAGTTGCCGCGGAAGTGGGCGGTGTCGACGACGATGCCGTGGATCACGCCCGGCGCGCCGAGGCGGACCAGCGCCCAGTCGTGGTCCTCGGCCGTCGGCCACGGGTGGTCGGCCGAGGCGCCCCGGCGGCGCCTGGTCTCCCAGCCGTCCATGATCTTGCCCTTGTGGCCGAAGTGTTCGGGGTCGAACTCGGCGGGGCCGGGCAGCAGCAGGTTCTCGCGCTGGGCGAAGAACTCGTCGTTGGCGGCGATGACCCCGGCGCCGAGCTGTCGGTCGGCGAGGTTGGTGTACTGGGTGAAGGGGAACGCGGCGGTCCGGTAGTCCGCGTACGGATCACCGCCTCCGTAGGGGTTCGCGTCGCCGGTGAAACTCTCAATCGCCGTCACGGTGATCAGGTCTGCCTTTCGGAGTCGCCGCCGCGGGTGCGGATACGGATGCGGAGACAAAGGGGGATTCCGGGGCCACGGCTGGGCTGGTGGCCCGGCGGTTCAGGGGGTCCGGGTTCGCGTGAGCAGCCGTCCCTTCGGCTCGGTGAACTCGCCGTCGGCGACGACGCGTTCGCCGCGCAGCCAGGTGGATCTCACCACGCCGTGCAGGGTTCTGCCCGCGTACGCCGTCACGCGGTTGCGGTGGTGCAGGGCGGCCGGGTCCACGGTGAAGGTGTCGTCGGGTGCGAGGACCGCGAAGTCGGCGTCCCGGCCCGCCTCGATGGCCCCCTTCTGCCGCAGACCCACCAGGTCGGCCGTCCGCTCGGACATCCAGCGGACCACGTCCTCCAGGCCGTGGCCGCGCCTGCGCGCCTCGGTCCACACCGCGGCAAGGCTCAGCTGGAGGCCGGAGATGCCGCCCCAGGCGGTGGCGAAGTCGTCGGTCTTCAGGTCGGCCGTGGACGGCGAGTGGTCCGTGACCACGCAGTCGATCGTGCCGTCCGCCAACGCCTGCCACAGCAGATCCTGGTTCGCCGACTCGCGTATCGGCGGGCAGCACTTGAACTCGCTGGCGCCGTCCGGCACTTCCTCGGCGGTCAGGGTGAGGTAGTGCGGGCAGGTCTCGACGGTGACGCGGACTCCGTCGGCCTTGGCGGCGGCGATCAGCGGCAGCGCGTCGGACGAGGACAGGTGCAGGACGTGCACCCGCGCGTCCAGGCGCTTCGCCTCGGCGACGAGCTGGGCGATCGCGGTGTCCTCGGCGTCGCGCGGGCGGGAGGCCAGGAAGTCGGCGTACCTGGGGCCGCCGTGCTGCGGAGCGGCGTCCAGGCGGTGCGGGTCCTCGGCGTGCACGATCAGCAGGCCGCCGAAGGACGCGATCCGGGCGAGGGACCGGGCGAGTTCAGGTCGGCCGAGGTGCGGGAACTCGTCCACGCCGGACGGCGACAGGAACGCCTTGAAGCCGAAGACACCGGCGTCGTGCAGCGGGCGCAGGTCATCGACGTTGTCGGGCAGGGCCCCGCCCCAGAAGCCGACGTCGATGTGCGCCTTGTCGGCGGCCACGTCGCGCTTCGTACGGAGATGGTCGACGGTGGTCGTCGGCGGGAGGGAGTTGAGCGGCATGTCGACGAGGGTGGTGATGCCGCCGGCGGCCGCGGCGCGGGTGGCGGTCCAGAAGCCCTCCCAGTCGGTGCGACCGGGGTCGTTGACATGCACATGGGTGTCGACCAGGCCGGGCAGCAGGACGTCGTCGCCGAGATCCTCCAGACGGGCGCTCTCGGGCACGGGAGCGTCGTACGGCAGGACGGCGGTGATCGTCCCGGCGGCGACCGCGACCGAGGCGGCGCGCGTCCCCTCCGGGGTGATGACACGTGTCGAGCGCAATACCAGTTCTACGTCGGACACCCGGGCCCTCTTTCGCTCCGCTGTTCACTTCCACGTAACGGAATTCAACGTTCTGTTGAAGGAGTCTTGAGTCTTCACTCCCCTCTCCGAGCCGTCAAGGGCACACTTCCCCACAGGGCGACGACGCGCCCGGTCTGGACGTTTCCACAAAGTGGAAATAGGATTCCGGCACGCAGAACGTAGCTAGGTACAAGCAGGGAGTCAACCGACCGGCGGGTAGGATTCTGCTCTTCCCGCCTGCGCCGAAAGGAACGCGCCGTGCCGACGTCCAGCGCCAGCACCACCGACTCCGCGAAGTCCGCCAGCGGCGGAGTCCAGTCCCTCGAGCGCGCCTTCGATCTGCTCGAGCGGATGGCGGACGCGGGCGGCGAGGTGGGCCTGAGTGAGCTCTCCGCGAGCAGCGGGCTGCCACTGCCCACCATCCACCGCCTCATGCGCACCCTCGTGGTCTGCGGGTACGTCCGCCAGCAGAGCAACCGCCGCTACGCGCTCGGCCCGCGCCTGATCCGGCTGGGCGAGTCCGCCTCCCGCCTGCTCGGCACCTGGGCGCGCCCCTACCTCGCCCGCCTGGTCGAGGAGACCGGCGAGACGGCGAACATGGCACTGCTGGACGGGGACGAGATCGTCTACGTGGCCCAGGTGCCGTCCAAGCACTCGATGCGCATGTTCACCGAGGTGGGCCGCAGGGTGCTGCCGCACTCGACCGGCGTCGGAAAGGCGCTGCTCGCCAACGTTCCGGACGGCGAGGTGCGCGCCCTGCTCTCCCGGACCGGTATGCCCGCCGCCACGGAGAAGACGATCACCACGCCGGACGGCTTCCTCGCGGCACTGGAGGACGTGCGGCGCCAGGGCTACGCGGTGGACGACAACGAGCAGGAGATCGGCGTCCGCTGCCTCGCGGTCTCGGTACCCGACTCCCCCACCGCCGCCGCGATTTCGATCTCGGGCCCGGCCGGCCGGGTCACGGAGGCGGCGACGGACAAGATCGTGCCGGTGCTGCAGCAGGTGGCGTCGGAGTTGTCGGAGGCACTGGCGAGCTCGACGCCGCCCGCCTGAGCGCCCCACCAAAAGCCCGGCGGCGAACCGGCCCTCGACATCTGGGCGGCGCAAGTCCCGACGCTGGAGTCAGCGGCGCGGCGGCTCTCCGAAGAGGTCCACCGCGCTGCGCACCTCCGACAGCGCCGGGGCCAATGCGCTCACGGACCCGATCGCCCCGGCGATCAGCAGCAACGACCGGCGCAGAAGAGGGATTTCGGGGGTGCCGTCGATCGTCATCGCGGCGAGGGCGGCGAGTTCGTCCTCCGCGATGGCACGGTCGGGGAACTCGGCTGGATGTGCGGCGAGTTCGCGGCGCAGCCGGGACACCGCGGTCCGCAGCCCCGCCACTTTGAGATCCTCGTCGCCGCCGGCCACCGGTCTCTGTCCCAGACTCCGCAACACAGCCGTCCCCCTAGCACGCCGTTGTGCGCCCGCACGTTCCCGTCCCTCCGGGCACTACCCTTGGGCGCTGGTCGGGCGCCGGGGGACGCGGGTCAGTAAACGCCACCCGACGGCGGATGCGCCACCGTAAGGACCGAAATTCAGCCCTTCGGAACCGGGCGTACGCCTGCGCGTCAGGTATGCAGGACGCATGACGGACAACGAACAGCGGCCGGCCGGTCTGCTCCTGGCGGCCGGGGGCGGACGGCGGCTCGGCGGACGACCCAAGGCCCTGCTGCCGTACCGGGGGCGGCCCCTCGTCGAGTACGTGGTCGGCGAGCTGCGCGCGGCCGGCTGCACCCGCGTCCACGTGGTCCTCGGGGCCGCTGCCGCCGCCGTACGGGAACGGGCGGAACTCGGTGGCTGCGTGCTGGTGGAGAACCCCGACTGGGCCGACGGGATGGGCTCCTCGCTGCGGGCCGGGCTCGGCTCGCTCGCCGGGACGGGGGCGCGGGCCGCGCTGGTCTCGCTCGTCGACCAGCCCGGCATCGGGGCGGCGGCGATGGCCCGGGTGCTCGCCGCCGGACGGGACGAGACGTCGCTGGCCTCGGCCGCCTATGAGGGGGTGCGTGGGCATCCCGTCCTGCTCGGCGCCGCCCACTGGTCGGGCGTCATGTCCGGTGCGACCGGCGACCAGGGGGCGCGCGCCTATCTGAAGGCGCGGGCGGAGGCGATCACGCTCGTCGAGTGCGGGGACGTGGCGAGGCCGTTCGACATCGACACCGTCGCGGACCTCAAGCACCTTGAGTGAATACCCCGGGTCCGAGCGCCACCTTGCCTCGACGCAGAGAGTCTTGATATCAACAAACGATTGAAATTCCACGATGAGGAAACTAGTATCCACTGTCCAGAAGCATCCGGTCCCTCCCCCGGGTGTTCCTCGCCCCCACCCGGGTCGCCCGGCACCCGGTGCCAAGCTCGCTGAAGGAAGTGACAGCACATGTCCGCACCAGCGCCGTCCCCGCTGGCCATCGTCGACGCCGAGCCCCTGCCCCGGCAGGCGGAGGTCCTCACCGAGGGGGCCCTCGCCTTTGTGGCCGAACTGCACCGCCGGTTCACGTTCCGGCGTGACGAGCTCCTCGCCCGGCGCGCCGAGCGCCGCGCCGAGATCGCCCGCACCTCCACGCTGGACTTCCTCCCGGAGACGGCCGCGATCCGGGCGGACGACTCCTGGAAGGTGGCCCCCTCCCCGGCCGCCCTCGACGACCGGCGGGTCGAGATCACCGGCCCCACCGACCGCAAGATGACCATCAACGCCCTCAACTCGGGCGCCAAGGTCTGGCTCGCGGACTTCGAGGACGCCTCGGCGCCGACCTGGGAGAACGTCGTCCTCGGCCAGCGCAACCTGATCGACGCGTACACCCGGAACATCGACTTCACCGACCCGGGGTCCGGCAAGTCGTACGCCCTGAAGGACGACAGCGAGCTCGCCACCGTCGTCATGCGCCCGCGCGGCTGGCACCTGAACGAACGTCACCTCGTCGACGCCGACGGCACCCAGGTCCCCGGCGCCCTCGTCGACTTCGGGCTCTACTTCTTCCACAACGCCCAGCGCCTGCTCGACCTCGGCAAGGGCCCGTACTTCTACCTCCCGAAGACGGAGTCGCACCTGGAGGCCCGCCTCTGGAACGACGTCTTCGTCTTCGCGCAGGACTACGTGGGCGTCCCGCAGGGCACCGTCCGCGCGACCGTCCTGATCGAGACGATCACGGCCGCGTACGAGATGGAGGAGATCCTCTACGAACTCCGCGACCACGCCTCCGGGTTGAACGCTGGACGTTGGGACTACCTGTTCTCGATCGTCAAGAACTTCCGTGACGGCGGCGCCAAGTTCGTCCTCCCGGACCGCAACGCCGTGACGATGACCGCCCCGTTCATGCGGGCGTACACCGAACTCCTCGTCCGTACCTGCCACAAGCGCGGCGCGCACGCGATCGGCGGCATGGCGGCGTTCATCCCGTCCCGCCGGGACGCCGAGGTCAACAAGGTCGCCTTCGAGAAGGTCCGCGCCGACAAGGACCGTGAGGCGGGCGACGGCTTCGACGGCTCCTGGGTCGCCCACCCCGACCTGGTCCCGATCGCCATGGAGTGCTTCGACAAGGTCCTCGGCGACCGGCCCCACCAGAAGGACCGGCTCCGCGAGGACGTCCACGTCGAGGCGGCCGACCTGATCGCCGTGGACTCGCTGGACGCCAGGCCGACGTACGACGGTCTCGTCAACGCCGTCCAGGTCGGCATCCGTTACATCGAGGCCTGGCTGCGCGGGCTCGGCGCGGTCGCCATCTTCAACCTCATGGAGGACGCTGCGACCGCCGAGATCTCCCGCTCGCAGATCTGGCAGTGGATCAACGCGGGCGTCGAGTTCGAGCACGCCGGGACCACGTTGAAGGTCACGCCGGAACTGGCCCGTGAGGTCGCCGCCGAGGAACTGCGCACCATCCGCGCGGACCTCGGCGAGGAGGCCTTCGCGGCCGGTCACTGGCAGCAGGCCCACGACCTGCTCCTCGAGGTCTCCCTCGACGAGGACTACGCGGACTTCCTGACCCTGCCGGCCTACGAACAGCTCAAGGGCTGACGCTCACGCGGGTGTGTCCGAGTGGCTGGCCCCCGGCCGCGCCGTCATCCCAGGTGCACCGACCAGTCCTGCTCCGCGGCCGGTTCGCCGTGCAGGTCGGGGACCCGTTTGAGCCAGTTCGGCCGTCCTCGTTGGGTCCGCGCCGCCCGCTGGGCCTCCTCGGCGGCGCGTTCCTCCCGGGTGGGGAAGTCGGTGGGCAGCCAGGCGGCGGAGGCCCGCACCCGCGCGTGCAGATAGTCGACGTACGCCTCGCGGACCTCGTCCGGGGTCCGGGAGCCCGCCTCGTCGGCCAGCCAGGCGTCCGGGACCTCGGCGGCGATCGCCCGCAGCAGATCCCGGGTGACCCTGGGCGCCAGCTCCGCGTCGGCGGCCCGCACGTCGGGCGCGCTGTGACCGAGCGCGTGGTGGCGGAAGTCGTACGCCTTCTCGGGGTCCGCGCCGTCCCAGCGGTGGTGGAAGACGAGCGCGGCGCCGTGGTCGATCAGCCACAGCCGTGGGGGCGCGATCCCGAGGGTCGGCCAGACCATCAGGTTGGAGCTGTGGACCGTACGGTCGACGTTGACGGTCAACGCGTCCAGCCAGACGATCCGGCCCGCCTCCAGCGGGTCGACGGGGAAGGTCTGGGCGATCTCCGGGGTGAAGTCCGCGGCACCCGGGAGGTAGTCCATGCCCAGGTTGAGTCCCGCGCTCGCGCCGTGCAGCTCCCGCACCTCCTGGTGGGGCTCACTGTCGGCGATCGCCGGATCGAACTCCACGAGGACCAGCTCGGGGAACCGCAACCCCAGGGCGCGCGCCAGTTCACCCACGATCACCTCGGCGACCAGCGCCTTGGTGCCCTGCGCCGAGCCGGTGAACTTGACGACGTAGGTGCCGAGGTCGTCGGCCTCGACGACGCCGGGTACAGAACCGCCGGACCGCAGGGGCGCGACATAACGGGTCGCCGTGACCGCCCTCAGCATGTTCCCGGGCCAGACACCTCAGGAGCCGCGGCTGCCATGCTCATCTCCCTGCCTCCCGAGCCGTCCGCCGATGACCGTGCGCCCCCTCGGACCCGGCCTCGGGCATGAAGTGTGCATAGTAACTGGGTGTTTCGACCGGCGAGGAGCTACCGCGCCATCGCGCACCGTCTCCCGGTCGTCTCACCGCCAGGGCCCCGGCCGCACTGGTGAGGGCACCACGGCAGCGTCAACCGATCGCCGTCGCCACCGTCCTCGCGCTCCTGGGCACCGGCACCGCCTCCAGCACCAGTACGGCGAGGTCGTCCTCGATCGGCTCGGAGCTGAAGTCGTGCACGGCTCGCCGGACGCATTCCGCGACGGCCTTCGCGCCCAGTCCCACGCATCTGCGCAGCACCTCCGCCAGGCCGTCGTCGTCGTCCAACTGCCGTGCGCCCCTGCGTCGTTCGGTCACGCCGTCGGTCACGCACAGCAGCGACTCACCGGGCGCCAGGGTGAGGGAGTTGACGTGGAACTCGGCGTGCTCCTCGATGCCGAGCAGCATCTGCGGGTCCGCGGCCGGCGTCACCGCGCCGTCCGCCGCCAGCCGCAGCGGGGGCGGGTGCCCGGCGCAGGCCATGGTGCACCGTGCGCCGCCGGCGACCGGGTCGGGCTCCAGCTCCCCGTACAGCAGGCTCAGGAACCGGGAGCCCTCCCGCTCGCCGCGGAGTGTCATGGCCTCGGCGACCTCCTCCGCCATGGCGTGGTTCAGCCGGTTGAGCAGGGACTCGACGCCGTGTCCCTCACGTGCCAGCACCCGCACCAGGTGCCGGACCAGGCCGGTGACGGACATCGCCTCCACGTCGTGGCCGCTCACGTCGCCGAGCAGGAAGCACCACCGGCGGTCCTTTATCGGGAACAGGTCGTAGAAGTCCCCGCCTACGGTCTGGCCCTCACCCCAGGGCTCGTAGACGATCGCTGTGTCGACGCCCGGAATGGCGGCGAGGGAGGTGGGAAGCTGCCTGCGCTGGAGCGTCCGGCTGATGCTCGCCTGCCGTGTGTAGTGGCGGGCGGTGACCACCGCCTGCGCCATGCGCCGGGCGACGTCCTCCGTGAGGCGGACCACGGCGTCCGTCAGCTGCGGCAGCCCCGCCTGGCCGATCAGCAGGGTGCCGTGGTACATACCGCCCGCGACCAGGGGGAACGCCAGCGCCGAACCGCCCGTGTGCCCGGCGCCTCCCGACGCGGGCCAGGGCCATGAGACACCGGTCGTGCTCAGCCCGGCGGGCGGGCGGTCCTGCTCCAGAACGTGGCGGAGCGCGTGGATCTTGCGTTCGTCCGTGTGCCAGACATGCGAGAGCCGCATCTCGGCGTTGTCCGTGGTCAGCCATACGGCGCACCAGTCGGCGAGTCTGGGCACCAGGAGTTGTCCGGCGAGCGCGGCGACCATGTCCTCGTCCAGCTGCCCGGCGAGGAGTTCTCCGGCCTCGGCGAGGAACGACTGTCCCGCACGCTCGGCCCACTCGGAGTTGCGGGCCGTGCTCTCGCGCGGCAGGACGGACGCGGGGACGGACGGCCCGCGGCGGACGTCCTCGGCGAGAGGACCGTCAAGGCCCTGCTCCGCGATGGCGAGCGGGGTCACCGTCGCGCACTCCAGACGGAACCAGGTGACCGTCCTGGTGAGCCGGTAGGTCACCCCCCAGGAGTCGGCCAGGGCGCGCATCAGCTGGCGCCCATGGCCGCGCACGCGGCTCGGTACGTCGTCGCCGTCGCCGTCGCCGAAGCTGCCGGCAGAGCCGCGCTCCACCACCTCGACCACGACACCCACACCCTCGGGATGGGACCGCGCGGAACCGTCCGAGATGCCAGGACCGGCCTCGATACGGCAGGCCACCTCGACCTCGAACCCGGATTGCGCGACAGCGCTGGTGACCAGCTCACTGACGAGGAGCACGGCGTCGTCGACGGACCGGTCACTGATCGTCGGCGCCCCGGGCGACTGCGGTGCGGTCCGCTGGGCGAGCACGGCGCGCAGGAACTTACGCGCCGCCGAGGCCGCGAGCTCGTTGGCGGGTACGCGCATCCGAGCAGCCGCCGCACGCGGATCAGGGGACCACCCCACTGGCGAACCCCCTGCCAAGGTCTAGCTGCCGACGAATACAGGTCGAATGTAGCCTAAATAGTAAGCGATCGTGTGTTTGTCCTGAAATGTGTGGCGCCATGGAACCTCATCCCGAGTCCGAACCCGCTTCCCCGCGGCCCGAGTTCCGGGACCGGGAGCCCGCCGGAACCAGCCCCGAGAGCGCAGGCCGGCCCGCCTCCGCCCGGGACGGCGAGTGGGTGCGCGTGGCCGAACTGCGTCCGCTGCTGGCCGCCATGAACTCTCTGTGTGACGGTGACTTCACCGTGCGCATGGGACACCTGCCCGAAGGGGTCCTCGCCGACATCGCGGGGGTGTTCAACCAGGTCATGACGCGCAACGCGCACCTGGCCGCGGAGCTCGAGCGGGTGCGGCGGGAGGTGGTCCGGCCGGGGCGGCTGGACGAGCGGCTCACGGCGAGTCCCGGGCCGGGAGGGTGGACGACGAGCGTGGACGCGGCGAACGCGCTGCTGGAAGCGCTGGCCGTCCCGATCGTGGACGTCACGCGCGTCCTCGACGCCGTCGCGGACGGTGATCTGACGCAGCGCGCCGAGCTGCACGACGGCAGGCGCCCGCTCCACGGCGATCTACGGCGCCTGGGGAGCGGGGTGAACCGCATGGTGGAGCAGCTGTCGCTGTTCACCGGCGAGCTGACCCGCGTCGCCCGCGAGGTCGGTACCGAGGGCCGTCTCGGTGGGCGCGCCACGCTGGAGGGGCTGACCGGCGACTGGCGTCACGTGACCGAGGCGGTCAACGCGATGGCCTCCCGGCTGACCGCGCAGGTGCGCGACATCGCGGTGGTGACCACGGCGGTCGCGCGCGGCGATCTGACCCGGCAGGTCACGGTGGAGGCGACCGGAGAGCTGCTGGAGCTGAAGCTCACCGTGAACACGATGGTCGACCAGCTGCGCGCGTTCGCCGACGAGGTCACCCGGGTCGCGCGCGAGGTCGGCACGGAGGGGCAGCTGGGCGGCCGGGCCCAGGTACCGGGGGTGTCCGGGGTGTGGAAGGACCTCACCGACAACGTCAACTTCATGGCGTCGAACCTGACCTCGCAGGTGCGCAACATCGCCCAGGTCACCACCGCCGTCGCCACCGGAGACCTGAGCCAGAAGATCGCGGTGGACGCCCGGGGCGAGATCCTGCAGCTCAAGAGCACCGTGAACACGATGGTCGACCAGCTGTCGGCGTTCGCGGGCGAGGTGACCCGCGTCGCCCGCGAGGTCGGTACCGAGGGGCGGCTCGGTGGCCGGGCGCAGGTCCGCGGGGTGTCCGGGGTGTGGAAGGACCTCACGGAGAACGTCAACTTCATGGCGGACAACCTCACCTCACAGGTGCGCAACATCGCCCAGGTGGCCACGGCCGTCGCCCAGGGCGACCTCGGCAAGACGATCACCGTGGAGGCGAAGGGCGAGATCCTGGAGCTGAAGTCGACGATCAACACGATGGTCGACCAGCTCTCCGCCTTCGCCGACGAGGTCACCCGCGTCGCCCGCGAGGTCGGCACCGAGGGCAACCTGGGCGGACAGGCGCAGGTCCGCGGGGTCTCCGGCGTGTGGAAGGAGCTGACCGACAACGTCAACTTGATGGCGTCGAACCTGACCTCGCAGGTGCGCAACATCGCCCAGGTGACCACGTCCGTCGCCAACGGCGACCTGTCGAAGAAGATCACGGTCGATGCCCGCGGCGAGATCCTGCAGCTGAAGGACACCGTGAACACGATGGTCCAGCAGCTGCGCGCGTTCGCCGACGAGGTGACCCGGGTCGCCCGCGAGGTCGGCACCGAGGGATCACTGGGCGGCCGGGCGCAGGTCCGCGGGGTGTCCGGGGTGTGGAAGGACCTCACCGACAACGTCAACTTCATGGCCGACAACCTCACCTCGCAGGTCCGCAACATCGCCCAGGTGGCCACGGCCGTCGCCCAGGGCGACCTGTCGAAGAAGATCGACGTGGACGCCCGCGGCGAGATCCTGGAGCTGAAGACCACCATCAACACGATGGTCGACACGCTCTCCTCGTTCTCCTCCGAGGTCACCCGCGTGGCCCGGGAGGTCGGCAGTGAGGGGCAGCTGGGCGGTCAGGCCCGTGTCGAGGGCGTCTTCGGAACGTGGAAGCGGCTGACCACCAACGTCAACGAGCTGGCCCTGAACCTCACCACCCAGGTCCGGGCGATCGCCGAGGTGGCCGGCGCGGTCACCCAGGGCGACATGTCCCGCGCCATCACGGTCGAGGCAAAGGGTGAGGTCGCCGAACTTCAGAACAACATCAACCTCATGGTCTCCAACCTCCGCGAGACCACCCGCGCCAAGGACTGGCTGGAGTCCAACCTCACCCGCATGGCCGCGCTCATGCAGGGCCACCGCGACCTGGTGGAGGTCGCCGACCTGATCCTGCGCGAGCTGACCCCGCTGGTGAACGCCCAGTTCGGTGCGTTCTTCCTGGCCGAGGCGGGGGCGCCGCCCGGCGAGGGTCTGCAGTTCATCGCCGGGTACGGCACCGACCAGGCCGGCGGGCGGGGCCCGCTCCCCGGTACGGGCACACCGGGGCGCGGACTGATCGCGCAGACGGCGCAGGAGAAGAAGCGCATCCTCATCACGGACGCCCCACCGGACTACATCACGATCAACTCGGGGCTGGGCACGGCCCGTCCGGCCAGCATCGTCATCCTGCCCATCCTCTTCGAGGACCAGGTGCTCGGAGTGATCGAGCTGGCCTCGCTCAGCAGGTTCAGCGATGTGCACCTGGCCTTCGTCGACCAGTTCGTCAACACGATCGGCGTCTCGTTCAACACGATCATCGCCAACTCGCGTACCGAATCGCTGCTGTCGGAGTCTCAGCGGCTCACCTCCGAGTTGCGTGAGCGGTCGGACGAACTCCAGCGTTCCAACGCCGAGTTGGAGGAGAAGGCCGCCCTGCTCGCGACCGCCTCCCAGTACAAGTCGGAGTTCCTCGCGAACATGTCGCACGAGCTGCGCACGCCGCTCAACTCCCTGCTGATCCTGGCCCGGCTGCTCGCCGACAACCCCGACGGGCACCTGGGCGAGCAGGAGGTGCAGTTCGCGACCACCATCCACCGCTCGGGTTCGGACCTGCTCCAGCTGATCAGCGACATCCTCGACCTGTCGAAGATCGAGGCCGGGCGGATGGACGTGCGTCCGAGGACCCTCCCGCTGATCAAGCTGCTCGACTACGTCCACGCGACCTTCCGTCCGCTCACCATCGATCGCGGTCTGGGTTTCGAGATCGCGGTCGACAAGGACGTACCGGCCGAGTTGTACTCCGACGAACAGCGCCTCCAGCAGGTGCTGCGCAACCTGCTGTCCAACGCGGTGAAGTTCACCCACGACGGCAGCGTGGAGTTGCGCGTCAACCGGGTGCCCGGGGAGCGGTTCGAGGAGGAGACGCTCAGAAACGCGGAAGCCGTCATCGCGTTCTCCGTCAGGGACACCGGGATCGGTATCGCCCCCGAGAAGCTCCCGCAGGTCTTCGAGGCGTTCCAGCAGTCGGAGGGCACCACCAACCGCAAGTACGGCGGTACCGGCCTCGGTCTGTCCATCAGCCGGGAGATCGCGGGGATGCTCGGCGGCAAGATCGTCGCCGAGAGTGAGCCGGACGTGGGTTCGCGGTTCACCCTCTACATCCCCTCGTACCACCCCGGAACCCTGGCCTCGCAGGGCACGCCGGACCTACGCACCGTCGGCGTCGCGCCCGCGCTCGCCTCCGAGATTCAGGCGCCGGCGAACCTCGGGGAGGACGGGTCACCCGACCGCGCGCTCGACGGCGGGAGGACCCTGAGCGCCGACCTCCTGGCTCCGGACCGCCACGCGGACGACCAGAAGGGCAAGGCGACCACGGGGACCGCCGAGGGCCGCGAGGACACCTGGCCGGAGACGACTCGGCTCAAGGAATGGCTCACCGGGCGCCCCGGCCGTGTCCTGGCGGGCCGGCGCATCCTCATCGTCGACGACGACATCCGCAATGTCTTCGCCCTCACGCATGCGCTGGGCCGGGTCGGTATGACCGTGCGGTACGCGGAGAACGGCCGGGAGGGCCTCGAGGTCCTGGAGCGGTCCCCCGAGGTGTCGCTGGTGCTGATGGACATCATGATGCCCGAGATGGACGGGTACGAGGCCATCCAGACCATCCGGGGCACCCCTCGGCTCGCCCACCTGCCGATCATCGCGCTCACCGCCAAGGCGATGCCCGGGGACCGCGACAGGGCGATCGAAAGCGGTGCCAACGGCTACGTACCCAAGCCGGTGGACATGGACCGCCTGCTGTCGGTCATCTGCGATCTGCTCGACCCGCAGAGCGCCCCCCCGGCACCGGCGCGGGACCTCGGCGTCGCCGACGAACCGCCGGACTCGGACGAGACCGCCGACGATCCGCCGGACTCGGACGAGACCGCCGGCGCTCCGCCGGACTCGGACGAGACCGCCGGCGCTCCGCCGGACTCGGACGAGGACGCCGACGATCCGCCCGGAGGCACGCCATGAGCCCCAAGCCGACCGAGACGGGCAGCATCCTCATCGTCGATGACATCGAGGAGAACCTCATCGCGTTCGAGGCCGTGCTCAGTCCGCTGCACCAGCACCTGGTCCGCGCACGCTCGGGGGAGCAGGCGCTGAAGGCGATGCTGCGCCAGGATTTCGCGGTCGTCCTGCTGGACGTCCGGATGCCCGGCATGGACGGCTTCGAGACCGCTGCCAACATCAAGCGCCTCGACCAGACCAAGCACGTGCCCATCATTCTGGTGACCGGCACCGAGAGCGCCGCTGAGTACGCCTACAAGGGATACGCGATCGGAGCCGCCGACTTCATCGCCAAGCCCATCGATCCGTGGGTGCTGCGCACCAAGGTCAACGTCTTTCTTGATCTGCACCGAAAGAACCGCCAGTTGGCGATGTACGCGGTGGCGGAAGACGCGGCCCGGCTCACGGACATCGCGGAGATCACCGAACGGCTCGCCCAGATCGAGCTGCTGCTGCGCGACAGGCCGGACACCGAAGCGGCGGGGCTCGCCGACCGCGTCGCGGAGGTGGAACGCGCCGTGGGCGCGCTCCTGCCCGGTCCTACCGGGACCGAATAGACGCTCACCCGGCGAGCGGGTTGGGCAGCGGTCGGTAGCGGGCGTCGGCGCCGTCCGCGCCGGTCCAGCGCAGCAGCAGGTTCGTCTTGCCGGGCAGGGTGGGCGAGGTGAGCAGGGCGGCGGCCTCCGGGAGGTCGTGCCGGGACAGCTCACGGCGGACGGCGGGCCAGAGATCCAGGCCGGGCGTCCGTTCGGCCAGGGCCGCGGCGATCTCCGCGAGGTGGTTGACGACCAGGCAGTACACGAGCCGCTCCCAGCCGGCCGCCCGGGACACCTCCGGCAGCAGCTTCACGCCCTCGGCGTCCCGGAACAGGGCCTGCACGGGTGTGCCGTCGGCGTCGACGGCGACCAGGGTGTTCTGCAGATGCGCTTCGAGTACGACGCCGTGGTCGCCGAAGGCCGCCAGGGCCGGGGGCACGACCTGGGCCAGGTAGGCCTCCCACCATGCCGCCGGGTCCGGCGCCCCGTCGAGCGGGCTGCCCTCGAAGCCCTCCGCCAGCCCGGCGGCCAGCAGCGGGGTCGCGCCGGGCAGGAGGTGGCCGCGCAGTCCGTCGCGGACGAGCACGGCGAGTTCCTCGAAGGCGAAGGCCGCGGTCCGGTACCCCGTGTCGCTCAGCCAGGCCGCCGGTCCGTCGACCGCGGCGAGGGCCTCGCGGGCCGCTGTGTCCGTCCGGCGGAGCTTCAGCAGGTCGTGCCGCCACAGCCGGCGGATGTCGTTGGTGATGCGCACGTCGAGGCTGAACTTCAGGAAGAGGTCCCGGTCCGGCGCGTACACCGTGCGGATCGCCGCGGTCGGCCAGGTCTCGAACGGGGTCTCGCCCAGCCGGATCAGGCGGCCGTCCGCGAAGGCCGGGGCGAGGGCGGGGGCGGCGAGATCCAGCTGCCAGGGATGGGCGGGCAGCAGCCGGTAGCCGGGCGGGGCCGCACCGAGCGCGTCCAGGGCCGAGGTGTCGCCGTCCTCGACGACCGTGTCCGACCGCACGCCGAGCAGGATCAGCGGGAAGCGGGCGTGCGCCTCGGGGGCGTAGGGCAGCCAGTCGGCGACGGGGCCGCCGCCGCGCGCCTTGGGAGCGGGGTGGTGGGGGTGGCCGGTGATGAGGGACTGCTCGGAGCGCAGATAGGGGTCGTGCGGCGGGGCCACCCGGGCGCGGGCGGTGAGCAGAGCCGCGACCGCGTCCCGGCTGTCGATCATCTCGGTGGGCAGGTCGGGATTGGACAGGCCGGTGTGCCGGACCAGCTCCTCGGCGACCAGTTTCACGAGTTCGGGGTGGCCGACGCGCCGCCAGCCGCCTTCCGCGTGGACCTCGGGTTCGGCGGGCCGCCGCTGTCCGTACACGCGCAGCAGTCTGCCGCCGGGCAGCCGGTACACGCGGCGGGCGCTCGGTGCGGCGGGCTGCTCGACGGGCTCGGCCACCTCCCGCAGCAGGCAGTTCAGCAGGGGCGCCGCCGCGTAGGCGTCGGCGCGGTCCGTGACCTCGTCGACGTCGTCGCGCGGGGCAGCGGCGGCGTCGGCGTCGGGCGGGGGAAAGGGATCCACGCGTTCCACTCGTTCTCTACGGTCCGTTCGGGCGGCGATGATCAGTATGTCTGCCGTCACCACCTGTCGTGACATCCCATGCGTACCCGAGGAGCCCGCCCGTGCACAGTCCCCCCACCGCCGAGGCCGCGGTCGCCGAGGAGCTGGCCGTCGTACGCCCCGGCCTCGTGTCGCGGTACGCGGCCGAGCTGCCCGGGGCCCGAGCTGCCGTCCTGACCCGGTTGTGGCGCGCGCTCGCCCATGAACCGCTCCCCTGGCTCACGGACCGCGCGGACGGCCCCGACGGGCTCACGCTGCGTCTTGCGGACGGCCGCAGGCTGCACGGCCCGCGTCCGGACCCGTACGCCACCGCCGCGTACGTCCGCGCCGTACGACTCGACGAGGTGGCGTACGACGACCCGGCGCGGCTGATGACCGACCTCGCCGTGGCGCACGGCAGCGCCTTCGCTGTCGAACTCGGCCACAGTGTCGCCTCGTTGGCGCTGTCCCGGGCCGGAGCGCCGGAACCCTCGGCCACCTGGCCTGTGCACGACTGGGAGTGGGAGCGGCGGGTGGTCGACGGGCATCCGTACCACCCCGGTTGCCGTTCCCGGCCGGGTTTCTCGGTGGCCGAACAGCTCGCCTACGGGCCCGAGCACGGGCCGCTGGTGCGACTGGGGCTGCTGGCGGTGGCGGCGGGCGAGTGCCTCATGACGGGTGGCTGGCCGGACGAACTGCGGGACGGTGAGCGGTTGTTGGTGCCGACGCATCCCTGGCAGGCGGAGCATGTGCTGAAGCGGACGTGTGACACCGGGATCGACGCGCGTCCGCTGATGTCCCTGCGCACGCTGGAGCTGCCGGGCGCGTTCGACGAGCCCTGCGGACCGCATGTGAAGACCGCGTTGAGCGCCCGGCTGACGTCGTCGGTGCGGGACATCTCCGTCACCTCGGTCGCGGTGTCCGCGACCCTGTCGGCGTTCGCGCAGACACTGGCCGCCCGGCTGGACGGTCTGCTGCACATCACCCGCACCCTGGGCGCGGTCACCGCCAACTCCCCTGACATCGCTGCGGTGTTGCGGGAGTCACCGCAGGCTTACGCGGCGCCGGGCAGTGGTGAGCGTGTGGTTCCGGTGGCCGCGCTCTCCACCACCGGGCTGTCCGACTCCCCTGCCTGGCTCGCCGACTTCACCCGTCTCGCGCTCACGGTGGGGCTGCGGCTGCTGGATCTGGGGGTGGCGTTGGAGGCGCACGGCCAGAACCTGCTGGTGGTGCTGTCCGCGACCGGTGCGCCCGTGCGGTTGGTCTACCGGGACCTCGCCGACATCCGGGTGAGCCCGGCCCGGCTGGCCCGGCACGGCATCCCGGTCCCGGAGCTGACCGGACGCCTCGTCACCGACGACGTGACGGCCCTGCGCCGCAAGCTGTTCGGTTCGCTGGTGGCCGGTTCGCTCGCCGGTACGGCGGGGTCGGCGGCGGCGTTGCGGGGGGCGCTTCAGAGCGCCGTACCGGATCTGCCGCGCACGCCGGACCTCGTCGCTCTGGTCGAAGAGCCGGTGCCCGCCAAGGCGTTGACGCTGATGCGGCTGTCGCCGGGGGCGCCCGGGGACCAGTGGACGGGGCTGCCCAACCCGCTGCGCTGATCGGCCGTTTTGGAGCCCGGCGCCGCCGATCAATAGGATCCGCCGATGATCACAAGTAAACGGCTGGCGGCGGGAGTGTGCGCCCTGCTCGCCGCCCTGACGGCCGGGATCGCGTTCCCGGTCGCGGCGGCCGCCGACGAGACCACCGCCAACGCACCGAAGGTCGACCTCGTCCTCGACGTCAGCGGTTCGATGCGAGCGAAGGACATCGACGGCCAGTCGCGGATGGCCGCCGCGAAGCAGGGCTTCAACGAGGTGCTGGACGCCACCCCCGAGGAGGTCCGGCTCGGTATCCGCACGCTGGGCGCCAACTACCCGGGGGACGACCGCAAGACGGGCTGCAAGGACACCGCGCAGCTGTACCCGGTCGGCCCACTGGACCGTACCGAGGCGAAGACGGCGGTGGCGACCCTCACGCCCACCGGCTGGACGCCCATCGGACCCGCCCTGCTGAAGGCGGCCGAGGACCTCGACGGCGGTGAGGGGTCCAAGCGGATCGTGCTGATCACTGACGGCGAGGACACCTGCGCCCCGCTCGACCCGTGCGAGGTGGCCCGCGAGATCGCCGCCAAGGGCATCGGGCTGACCATCGACACGCTCGGCCTGGTACCGAGCACCAAGCTGAGCCGGCAGCTCAGCTGCATCGCCGAGGCGACCGGCGGTACGTACACCTCTGTGGAGCACACCGACCAACTCACCGACCGCGTCAACCAGTTGGTGGACCGGGCGGCCGATCCGGTGGTGACACCGGTGGCGACGCGGGGCGCCGACACGTGCCCGAAGGCCCCCACCCTCAAGTCGGGCCTGTACACCGACCGCGAGGAGTTCGGCCAGGAGCGCTGGTACCGCGTGGAGGTGCCCGCGGGCAAGGAGCTGCGCGCCTCGGTGAGCGTGGCGGCCGACAGGACCGTCAACCCCGACTACGGGGCGCTGCTGCGGGCCGTCACCGTGCACGGCCGTGAGATCGTGCGCGGCGAGGCCGCGGGCAACGGCCGTACGGACGTCATCTCCACCGGGCTGCGCTACCCGAAGCCCGAGCGGGACGACGACGACAGCGACAAGCCGGCCGCCGAGACGGTGTGCCTCCAGGTGACCAACGCCTTCTCGGCGGCCTCCGGGGTGAAGGTCACGCCGGGCATGCCGCTGGAGCTGACCGTCGATGTGGTGGACGGACCGAGCGACGCGAGCGATGTGGCCTCCTTCGGCCTCGGACGCGGCTGGTGGCTGCTCGGCGTACTGATCCTCACCGGCTTCCTCGCCGGTCTCGTCTGGGGCTGGCTGTCGCGCTGGCGGGTCGCGGTCTGGAGGACCAACTGATGCGAATCACACGCGTGTTGAGCGCTTCGCTGCTGATGCTCGGGCTGGCGGTGCCTGCGGCGGAAGCCGACTCCTCGCCGTCCCCGAGCGCGTCCGACGGCGGTTCGGCGCCCGCCGCCGCGGGCACCTCGTTCCGTACCGCGACCGAGATCGAGCAGGGCCGGACGGTCACCGCGAACGGCTCCGCGGGCGACTACATGTACTGGTCGTTCCCGGCGGACGCGGGCCAGCGCCCCACCGTCGGGGCGAAGGTGAAGCTGCCCGCGGCGCACGCCGCCGAGACCTGGCAGATCGACGTGTACGACGGTCTGCGCCGGCGTCAGTCCTGCCAGTACGGCGCGCAGACGCGCACCGTCGCGGCGGGCACCGCCTCCGTGGAACTGACCTGTGTGCTGCGCACGGTCCGCGCCTGGTCGGAGCCGTGGGCGAACGACCCGCTGCCCGGCACGTACTACGTCCGGCTGACGGCCGTCGACCTCACCACGGCCGACCTGGGCCTGGCCGTCGACACGGAGCTGCGGGTCGACTCGAAGGACATCGGCGGGTCGGCCGCCGTGGACGGCTCGCTGGCGAAGCCGCTGGTGCCGGGTATCGCGGTCGCGTCGGAATCCGACACTTCCGAGTCCGACACGTCCTCCGACGCGGACAGTTCGTCCAACTCGCCCGTGCTGTCCGCGATCGAGCCCGATGACGGCTGGTCCTCCGGCTGGTGGTCCGACCGGTGGGTGTGGACCGCGATCGGCGGGGTGCTGGCCGCGCTCGCCGGGGTCGGCGGCTACCGGCTGACCCGGGGCACGGGGCGTCCGTCGCGGGTGCCGCCGGGCGCCTGACGGTTCATCGGGACAGGCCCGTCGCGGGGTGCCGCGGCGGACCTCTCCCGTGTCCTGCGCCCCTGTCCCGTCGCAGGTCACATGTCCCGCAACGCCTTCGCCAGGGTGCCGTCGCCGGTCACCGCGACGCGCCCCTCACGCACCGCCTCGGTCACGCTCAACTCGCCCCGCGCGACGGCCGTGCAGGTGGCCGTGTCCAGCACCAGCCGGGCGTCGGGCTCACCGGGGGCGGGGCCGTCGCCGTACACGGGACCGTCCTCGGCGCCGAGGAGGAGATGGAACTCCCCTTCCTCCAGCCGGACTTCGACGACGCCCTCGCCCTCGATCGCGCGCAGCAGCGGCAGCGCGAACCAGTGCGCGCGCACCGCGTCGGTGGGCCTCCGCTCCCCCAGCTCGGCCACCCCCCAGGCCCCCAGCGCCTGCAGCACCGGCAGCAACTCCCGTCCGCGTCCGGTGAGTTCGTACACCGTGGCCGCGCCGGGCGGCGGCAGCCGACGCCGGGTCGCGAGGCCGTCGCGCTCCATGTCCTTCAGTCGTGAGGCGAGGACGTCCGTGCTCACGCCCGGCAGGTCGGCGTGCAGGTCCGTGTAGCGGCGCGGGCCGGCCAGCAGTTCGCGGACGATCAGCAGGGTCCAGCGGTCGCCGACGACGTCGAGCGCCCGGGCCGCGGAACAGTACTGGTCGTAGCTTCGGCGAGGTGACATGCGACGCAGTCTAAACAAGTTGTTGGACTTTCCAAGCTCATACTTGGTAAAACCAAGCAACACCATGAACCGGAGGGGCGTAAGCGCATGGAGTTCCGGCAGTCGAACAAGCTGAGCGAGGTCTGTTACGAGATCCGCGGCCCGGTGATCGAACACGCCGACGCACTGGAGGCGGCCGGCCACAGCGTGCTGCGCCTGAACACCGGCAACCCCGCGCTGTTCGGCTTCGAGGCGCCGGAGGAGATCCTCCAGGACATGATCCGCATGCTGCCCCAGGCGCACGGCTACACCGACTCGCGCGGCGTCCTCTCCGCCCGCCGGGCGGTGGCGGGCCGGTACCAGACGCTGGGTCTGCAGGTCGACGTCGACGACGTCTTCCTCGGCAACGGCATCTCCGAGCTGATCTCGATGGCCGTACAGGCGCTGGTCGAGGACGGCGACGAAATCCTCATCCCGGCCCCCGACTTCCCCCTCTGGACAGCCGTCACCACCCTCGCGGGCGGCAAGGCGGTGCACTACCTCTGCGACGAGCAGGCCGACTGGTACCCGGACCTGGACGACATGGCGTCCAAGATCACGGACCGCACCAAGGCCGTGGTCATCATCAACCCGAACAACCCCACCGGCGCGGTCTACCCGAAGGAGATCATCGAGGGCATCCTCGACCTCGCCCGCCGGCACGGCCTGATGGTCTTCGCCGACGAGATCTACGACCAGATCCTGTACGACGACGCCGTGCACCACTCGGTCGCCGCGCCCGCCCCCGACCTGGTGGTCCTGACCTTCTGCGGCCTGTCGAAGACGTACCGGGTGGCCGGCTTCCGGTCTGGCTGGCTGGTGGTCACCGGACCGAAGCAGCACGCCAGGAACTATCTGGAGGGCCTGACCATGCTGGCCTCCATGCGGCTGTGCGCCAACGCGCCCGCGCAGTACGCCATCCAGGCCGCGCTCGGCGGCCGCCAGTCCATCCACGAACTGACCGCGCCCGGCGGCCGGCTGCACGAACAGCGCACCGTGGCCTGGGAGAAACTCAACGAGATCCCCGGCGTGTCCTGCGTGAAACCGAAGGGCTCGCTGTACGCCTTCCCACGCCTCGACCCCAAGGTCCACAAGATCCACGACGACGAGAAGTTCGTCCTGGACCTGCTGCTGAGGGAGAAGATCCAGGTGGTCCAGGGCACCGGCTTCAACTGGCCGACCCCCGACCACTTCCGCATCCTCACCCTCCCCCACGCGGACGACCTGGAGGCGGCGATCGGGCGGATCGGACGGTTCCTCGGCGGGTACCGACAGTGACGGCCTCCTAACCTGGCCGTATGACTGATCTCTTCCTGGTGCGGCACGGTGAGACCGAGTGGTCGCGGTCGGGCCGGCACACCGGCCGGACCGACGTCCCGCTGACCGAGCACGGCCGTGCCGAGGCGCGGCGGCTGGTTCCGCTGGTCCGGTCGCACCGGATCGCCGCCGCCCTCGTCAGCCCGCTGCGACGGGCCCGGGAGACCGCGGAGCTGATCGGGCTGCCCGACGCGCGGGTCGACACCGACCTCGTCGAGTGGGACTACGGCGGCTACGAAGGGGTCACGACCGCCGAGATCCAGCGCACCCGACCGGACTGGTTCCTGTTCACGGACGGGGTCACGCCCGGACCCCCGGAGCGCCCCGGGGAGAGCCCGGAGCAGGTCGGTGAGCGTGCCGACCGGGTACTGGCCACGGCGGACGCGGCCGCCGCCGACGCCGAGGGCGCGGTCGTCCTGGTGGCGCACGGGCACTTCCTGCGCGTCCTCACCGCCCGGCGGCTGGGGCTGTCCGCGGCACACGGCGCGCTGTTCCAGCTGGCGACGGGAACGCTGGGCCGCCTGGGCACGGAACACGGGCGGCCGGTGATCGCCGAGTGGAATGTCAGACCCGGACCGTAGTCTCGGACACAGGTGGGGGCCCACGCCCCCGAGCCGGGAGGGAGCACGCGGTGACACGACCGCCGACCGCCGCGCAACGGCGTGTCATCGACGGCGCCGATCCCGTCACCGGGCGCCTGCGGGGCACTCCGGCGCAGCTGGCGGCCCTGGTGAAGCACGGACTCGCCTTCCGGCACCCGCGTCCGCCGCACGACCACTTCCTGACTCCGGCCGGGCACCGGATACGGGAGGCGGTGCCCGAGGCTCCCGAGCCGCCGACGCCCCCGGCATCGAGCGTCTTCACGGCCCGGGTCGGCGGCGAGGAGGAACCGCCGGGGCACTCCCCCGCCCGCGTCCGCGAGGTGCACAGCGCCTGGCAGGGCCTGCTGGAGCTGCGCCGGATGACCAACCCGGACGGCGCCACCGACCGGCCGTGCGGCTGGGAGCGCGCCCATCTGGTGCAGGCCGCCGCACTCGCCCTGGAGGCCGCTGGCCACCGCCCCGCCGGACCGGACGAGGACGGCTACCGGGTGCGCGCCACCCCGCAGCCGGAGGCCGTCGCCGTGCGGGAGTCCGACCCCGAGGCGCTGCGCGGGTGCGCGGCCACCCTGGAGGCGGCGGGCTGGCAGGCCGGCGAGTACACGGAACCCCGCACGAGGGCTCGATATCTACTGGCGTCGCCACGCCGGACGAGATGAGCATGCCAAGATCAAGAGAAAGGGGAAGTCATGACTGAGCCGTTCTCCGTCCCGGTGACCGTCCGCGGCTACGAGACCGACGTCCAGGGACATCTCAACCAGGCCGTCTACCTCAACTACGCGGAGCACGCCCGCTGGGCCCTGCTCCAGGCGGCGGGAATCAGCCAGTCCCGCCTCATCGGCAAGGGCGTCGGCCCGGTCGCCCTGGAGACCACCATCCGCTACCACCGGGAACTGCTCGCCGGCGACGAGGTCGAGGTGACCTGCGGCTTCGAATGGGGTGACGGCAAGACGTTCCGCATCCGGCAGGCCATCCGCAAGACCGACGGCACGGTGGCGGCCGAGGTCACGGCCGTCGGCGGCCTGCTGGACCTGGAACAGCGCAGACTGGTCGCGGACCCACGCCAGTACTTCAAGGAACTCGCCGCGGATCCGGCCGTGTTCGGGCTCTGAGCTACGTCAGCTGCCAGGGGTTGCCCATCCATCGGCCGCCATGCCGTGCCGTGCCTCACGGTCCACCTCGGGGAGCGCTGACGGCTGATGCCCACGGCGCCGCGTTCCCACCCCTTGCCCGAAGTCCTCGGGGCTCAGCCCTGCCCGGCGATCCGTGCGAGCCGTTGGGCCTGTGCGCGGGTGGAACGGGCGATCGCGTCCTCGTCGGCGGTGCGGAGTCGTCCGTTCTCCACGATCTGGCGGCCGCCCACGAACGACGCCGTGACCGGGGCCGCCGCGCCGAAGACCAGCGCGGTCACCGGGTCGGCGATGGAGGCGTGGGCGAGGGTGTCGAGTTTCCAGAGGACCAGGTCGGCGAGCTTGCCCGGCTCCAGGGAGCCGATCTCGCGTGCGCGGCCCAGGACTTGGGCGCCGCCGAACGTGCCGAGGCGCAGGGCCTGACGGGCGTTCAGGGCGGCCTCGCGGTGGGCGCCGAGTCGGTTGATGAGGAGGGCGTTGCGCAGTTCGGTGTGGAGTTCGCCGGACTCGTTGGACGCCGTGCCGTCGACGCCGAGGCCGACGGGGATGCCGGCCTTGAGCATGTCGGGGACGCGGGCGATGCCGGCGGCGAGGCGGGCGTTGGAGGAGGGGCAGTGGGCGACACCCGTCCCCGTCCGGGCGAAGGCGTCGATGTCGGAGTCCTTCATGTGGACGCAGTGCGCCATCCACACGTCCTCGCCGAGCCAGCCGGTGGACTCGAAGTAGTCGGTCGGGCCCATCCCGAACTGCTCGTGGCAGAACTTCTCCTCCTCGACCGTCTCCGAGCCGTGGGTGTGCAGCCGTACGCCGAGACGACGGGCCAACTCGGCTCCCTGCTTGAGCAGTTCGGTGGAGACCGAGAAGGGTGAGCAGGGCGCGACGGCCACCTGGGTCATCGCGTCGAAGGAGGTGTCGTGGTGCTCCTTGACGGTCTGCTCGGTCGCGGCGAGCGCGCCGTCGAGGGTCTCGACGGCGAAGTCCGGGGGCAGGCCGCCGTCCTTCTCGCCGAGGTCCATGGACCCGCGGGCGAGGGTGAAGCGAACGCCCATGTCGCGGGCGGCGCGGATGATGGCGCCGGAGAGGTCGCCGGAGCCCCTCGGGAAGACGTAGTGGTGGTCCATGGCGGTGGTGACACCGCCGCGCGCCATCATCGCGAGCGAGCCCTCGGCGGCCGCCCGCACCATCGGTTCGTCGATGCGTGCCCAGGTCGGGTACAGCGCGACGAGCCAGTCGAAGAGGTTGTGGTCGGTCGCCAGACCCCTGGTGATCCACTGGTAGAAGTGGTGGTGGGTGTTGACCAGGCCGGGGGTGACCAGGTGCCCGGTGGCGTCGATACGGCGGTCGACGTTCTCCAGGCCCTCGGGAGCCCTGCCCGCGCCGAGCGACTCGATGCGGTTGCCGGCGAGGACGACGTACCCGCTCGCGTGCGTGGTGTCGTCGGCGTCGACGGTGGCGATCGCGGCGTTCTCGATCACGGTGCGGTGTGCTGCTGCCATGGTTCGTCCTCAGAGGTTGGTGAGGTCCGCCGGGATCTTCGCCTCGCAGCCGTCCCGCAGGACGGTGGCCTCGATGAGGCCGTACGGGCGGTCCGCGGCCACATACACCTCGTTGTCGTTCTTGAGCCCGAACGGTTCCAGGTCCACCAGGAAGTGGTGCTTGTTCGGGAGGGAGAAGCGGACCTCGTCGATCTCGTCGCGGTGGTCGATGACGCGCGAACCCATCTGGTACAAGGTCTGCTGGAGCGACAGCGAGTACGTCTGCGCGAAGGCCTCCAGCATGTGCCGCTTCACCTGCTCGTAGGAATGGTCCCAGTCGGGCGTCGGGTGCCCGTCGTCGGTCCAGTTGAAGCGCCAGCGGCCGGAGACGTCGGTGGCGAGGATACGGTCGTACGCCTCGGGAAGCGTCGTGTACCTGTCCTTGACGTAGCCCGAGAACTCCGAGTCGGTCGAGTTCATGACGGTCAGGTCCTTGAGCCCGGAGACGACCTCCCACGCGGAGCCGTCGTAGGTGATCTGGGCGAGCCGGGTTTCCTGGCCCCTGCGGACGAAGGAGTGCGCGCCTTCGCCGGAGTGCTCGATGCGCTCCCAGGCGTACTCCTCGATGCGTATGCGGGCCGTTCGGATCGGCTGCTGCGAGGTCACGAAGTGGCGGGCGAGGTGGATGCCGAACTGCTCGGCGGACTCGATGCCGTACTGCTTGGCGAACGCGTACACGGTGTTCTTGGTGGTGTCGGTCGGCAGGACGTTGGCGTTCGAGCCGGAGTAGTGGACCTCGTCCATGTCGCCGGAGAGCGACACGGAGACGTTCAGGTCCTTGATGTGGTGCGTGGCGCCGTGTCGCGTGATCCTGACGACTCGGTTCTCGGCCTTGCCGTACTGATTGGGTCCAAGGATGGGCATGGGGCTAGCTCCCTCGGTATACGGAGTAGCCGAACGGGCTGAGCAGCAGCGGCACGTGGTAGTGCTCGCCCGGCACGACGGCGAACGTGATCGCCACCTCCGGGAAGAACACCCCGGCGCCGCCGTCCCGATTCGCGGGGGCGTCCTGCTGCGCATCGGCTTGCTTGTTCGCGGATGTCTCCCAGTACGGCTCCACCGCGAAGTCGAGCCGTACGTGTGCGGTGCCCTCGGGCAGCGCCGGCAGGTCCTTGCACCGTCCGTCCGCGTCCGTCGCGGAGCCGCCGAGCGCCTGCCAGTGCGCTTCGGGCCCGGAGCGTGCGGCGAGCCGGACGGCGACGCCCGCGGCGGGGCGGCCGGCGCTGGTGTCGAGGATGTGGGTCGACACCGAGGCGGTGGTGCTGGTGCTCATGGTCACGTGTCCCCTTCGGTCGTCGACGTCGGTCTTCAGTCGTCGTCAGTCTTCAGTCGTCGTCAGGCCTCAGTCGCCGTCAGGCCTCAGTCGCCGTCAGGCCTCATCGACCAGTCGGGCGAGGCGGACACGGTTGATCTTGCCCAGTTCGGTGCGGACGATCTCCCGCTCCTGTTCCGGCGAGTTCCCGATCCGCTCCTTGGCCGCGTCCCGCATCTGTTCGCCGGTCCGTCCGGTGGCGCAGATCAGGAAGACATGGCCGAACCTGTCCTGGTAGGCCAGGTTCAGGTCGAGCATCTCCGCCCTGAGCTTCTCGGAGGCGTCGGCCATGCCGCGCTGTTCGCCCGTCGACACGGGGTCGCCGGGCTCGGGGCGGCCGATCGGGGGGTGCCCGGTCATCGCCTCCGTGAGGTCCTCGGCGGTCAGTTCGGCCGTCGCCTTGTCGCTGGCGGCGTAGAGGCTGCCGGTGTCGGGGTACGGGCGGGTGGCGAGCAGTCGCGTGACCCATGCCGTGGAGGCGCAGGTCTCATGGAGTACGGCGAAGGCGGCGTGCTCCTCCAGGGCGTTGAACCGGGCCAGGCCCGGGGGCGTGGAAGTCGACGTCACGGGAGCCTCCGTGGCCACGAAGGGCCTTCGTGCTGAACGGGCTGGGGCCAGCTAACGCCCCTCCGCGCCATCACGTCAACACTTTGTTGAAAATTCCGGGAGGGTCACAGGCCCGGGGCTCCACTCACCCCTCCCCGCCCAGCCCTCTTCGCCTCAGCCCTCTTTTTCGCGATTCAGGTAGTTGTAGACCGTGAAGCGGCTCACCCCGAGCGCGCCCGCGACGGTTTCCACACCGTGCCGCACCGAGAAGGCGCCACGCGCCTCGAGCATGCGGACGACCTCCTGCTTGGCCCTGCGGTCCAGGTCCGCCAGGGGCTTGCCCTTCTTGCGCTCCAGGGCGGCCAGGATGTGGTCGAGGGAGTCCGCGAGCTGCGGCAGCCGTACGGCGACGACCTCCATCCCCTCCCAGGAGAGCACGACGTCGTCCGGACCCGCCTCGTCCGGCGCGAGAATCTCGCCGCCCATGGCGTCGACCAGCGGCTTCACGGCCCCGATGAAGGACTCGCCCCCGGCGCCGGTCACCGGGCACCCTCTCCGATCACGTTGACCTGGAGGGAGATGCGGGTGGCGCCTGACTCCAGGGTCCGGCGGAGCAGGGTGTCCACGGCGGCGAGCACGGCGTCGGCGCCCCCCTCGGCCGTGTTGCCGAACGGGCCGACGTCCACCGCGTCGAGCTCGGCCGCCTCGACGACCTGGCGAGCCACCACCGCGTGCGTGGGCGCCTCGTCGAGGTCGAAGGGCTCCGTCGTGAACTCCACTCGCAATCGCATTGTGCCCCCAGAGCACCTCTCTGACCTGCATTTTTACCCAGATCACCCATCGCGAGGGCACATCAGGGCACAACGGATACGCTTCAGTCGACTGCACCACAGTCGCGATGCGCGGCAGGCCGATCAATTTCACTGCGCCGGACCTGATTCGCCCGCCACGAGGTGACCTTAACCGACCTGAGGACTCCACCGCCCGGCACGTGGACGTCACACCCCCACCACGAGACGCACAGTTCACGACGGCCTCGTCGATGGGAAGTCACCGCGGATGATCCGGATCCTGGTGGTGGACGACGACTTCCACAACAGCCACATCCACTGCGACTACGCGTCCCGGGTCGAGGGCTTCGAGGTGGTCGGCCGGGCAGCGACTGTGGCCGAGACGCTGGAGGCGGTGCGCACCCTCCACCCCGACCTACTGCTGCTCGACGTCTTCCTGCCGGACGGCAGCGGACTCGACGTGCTGCGGCAGCTCAGCGGGGACGAGGGCGGCGCCCGCCCCGACGCGATCATGATCAGCGGCGACAGGGACATCACCTCGGTGCGGACCGCCATGAAGCTCGGCGCGGTTGGCTACCTGGTCAAGCCGTTCGGCTCCGCCGACCTGACCGAGCGGCTCACCGCCTACCGCGAACTCCAGCACCGTGTGGAAGCCCTCGGACTGGCCCCCGGACCGAGCAGGCCGACGTGGACGCCCTCTTCAGCGCCGCCCGGCCACCGGCCGTCCCCCGGGTCCCGGCCAAGGGGCACTCCGCACCGACCCTCGCCCTCGTTAATCGTCCGAAACCTGTGAATCCGTACACAGCAGGAGTATGCGGAGCACCGTGCGCTGTCCGGCCGCCTCCGTCGTCACGGGTCGCCACATCCAGGACCTGGTCTGCGGCCTCGGCTCCGCTGAGTGCGGCCAGGCGGGAGAAGGCCCGGTGCCGCGTCCTGGCGAAGCACACGGCGCCGCACAGTTCACAGGTACGAGGGGCCGTGATCGCCACGCCCGAAGTGTCCGCGTGGGGCAGGGCGGCTCCCGTGCGCCGAGATCCCACGGAGACGGCGCACCCGGGGCAGCCTGGCCGTGACCCTGCCGAGTCACGGCCAGGAGCCGCCATCCGTCACGCGGGCGGTGACGTCACCAGGACGACTTGGTGACCCCGGGGAGGAATCCGGCGTGGGCCTGCTCGCGCATGCGGACGCGGGAGAGTCCGAACCTCCTCAGGTGTCCGCGGGGCCGGCCGTCCACGCTGTCCCGGTTGCGCACCCGGGTCGCGCTCGCGTTGCGGGGCTGACGCCGAAGCTCCTCCACGGCCGCCCGGCGTTCGATGTCGGTGGATGACGGCCGGCGGATGATCTCCTTCAGCTCGGCACGCCGGGCCGCGTACCGCTCAACGATCGCCTTCCGCTTCTCATTCATTGCGATCTTGCTGGACTTGGCCATCAGATCTTCCCTCCCCGTGCACGAACGCGGGCCACGGCGGCCTCGATGCCGATGCTGTCGATGGTCTTGATCGCCTTGGCGCTCAGCGTCAGCCGGATGGTCCGGCCCTCGCTCGCCAGCCAGTACCGCTTGCGCTGGATGTTGGGGTCGAAGCGCCGGGAGGTGCGGCGGTGCGAGTGGGAGATGTTGTTGCCGAAGCCCGGCTGGGCGCCGGTCAGTTGGCAGTGGGCGGACAAGGGGTTACCTGCCTCTCGTCGACGGGCTCTTTTGATAATGGTAACCATTCCCATATAGTCCTGGCTCATGGCCCGCAACGAAGTTCGCCCGATCATCAAGCTCCGCTCCACCGCGGGGACCGGCTACACCTACGTCACCCGCAAGAACCGCCGCAACGATCCCGACCGCATGGTGCTGCGCAAGTTCGACCCGATCGCCCGCAAGCACGTCGATTTCCGCGAAGAACGCTGACCCCAGCGCCTCAGCCACCTCGAAGGACCACGTCATGAAGCCTGGAATCCACCCCGCGTACGGCCCAGTCGTCTTCCGCGACAAGGCCGCCCGCTCCGCCTTCCTCACCCGCTCCACGATGACCAGTGACAAGACGATCGAGTGGGAGGACGGCAACACCTACCCCGTCGTCGACGTCGAGATCTCGAACGTGAGCCACCCCTTCTACACCGGCACCGCCCGCGTCCTGGACACCGCCGGCCGGGTCGAGCGATTCGAACGCCGCTACGGCCGACGTGGGGCCAACTGATGCAGGACGAGGCCCGGCTGCCCGTCGTCATCATCGGCGGTCTCCACTCCGACGCCCGCAAAGAAGTCGTGGACCGCCTGCTGCGCACGGTTGTCGGCAGTGTCGCGCTCCACCACGACCTGGCCACAGCCGCCGACGGCACCGTGCAGCGCAGTGTCCGGGACGCCTCGGGGCAGTTGTCCCGCGGCGAGGCCCCGCTCGTCAACGACTGCGCCTGCTGCGCGCTGCGTGAAGACCTGGTCCCCGAACTGGAGCGGCTGGCCGCAAGCGGTCTGACCCGGCTCGCGATCGTCGAGCTGTGGGACTCCGTCGAGCCCAAGGCGATGGCCGAAGTCGTCGCCGCACACGGCGGCGACGTCCTCGACCTCACCAGTGTGATGACCGCCGTCGACCCCGCCCTCGTGCTGCCCTGCCTCGCGAACGGAGACGACCTGGCGGAGGTGGGCCTCGCAGCGGCGGCCACCGACCAGCGCACCGTCGCAGACACCTGGGCCCGGCAGCTGGAGTACGCGCCGGTGCTCGCACTCGTCGAGAGCGAAGACGCCGACGACGAGGACCGCGCCCTGCTCACTCAGCTGCATCCGACCGCACGCCAGGTGCCCGCCGGATCCGGTGAACTCGGCCAGTTGGCCTTCGCCGGCTTCGACGTGGAATCGGCAGCGGCCGCCCAGCACCCGGCCTGCGCTCTGCTCCCCCAGGAGGCCGACGAGGCCGGAGTCGCCACCCTCGTCTGGCACCGCCGCCGCCCCTTCCACCCCGAACGCCTCTACCAGGCACTGGAAGACCTCTGCTGCGCAGCCGCCCGCAGCCGCGGCCGCTTCTGGCTCGCCGACCGCCCGGACACCCTGCTCGCCTGGGACTGCGCAGGTGGCGCGCTGTGCGTGGAGGGCGTCGGCCCCTGGCTGGCGTCACTGCCGGACGCCGCCTGGGAGATGGTGCCCCCGATGCGCCGAGCCGCTGCCGCACTGGACTGGCACCCCGACCACGGTGACCGCTGCCAGCACCTGGTCTTCACTTCCCCTGGCCTCGACCGGGACGGCCTGGAACAGCTCCTTGAGTCGTGCCTGCTCACCGATAACGAGTACGCGGCCGGCCCTGAGGCATGGAAGCACCTGCCGGCCGCTTTCGACTCCCTCCTCGACCCCGTGTCCTAGACCTGGCCGCCGAGCCGCCCGTCCCGCAACCCACCAAGGCAAGGAATTCTCATGGCCCGCCACGACCCCCGTAAGCCCCTGAAAGCCCGCCCCAACCCGCTCGACACAGCCAAAATCACCTACATCGATTACAAGGACACGGACCTTCTTCGGAAGTTCATCTCCGACCGCGGCAAGATCCGCAGCCGCCGCGTCACCCGCGTCACCGCCCAGCAGCAGCGGCAGATCGCCGCAGCGATCAAGAACGCCCGGGAGATGGCCCTGCTGCCCTACTCAAGCAGGTAGCAGCCTTCCGCCCGCGGACAGCTGGCAGCGGGGCATTTTCATCAAGCGTCCCCGCCGTCGAGGCTCTGATCCCGCAACGGCTCACCCGGCATCCTCCGACGCGCCCCGCTTCCAGGCCGCGTCGCGCAGCAGGCGCAGTCCGTTGAGGCCGACGATGACGGTCGAGCCCTCATGGCCCGCGACGCCGAGAGGCAACGGCAGGTCGCCGGCCAGGTCCCAGACGACGAGGCCGGCGATGAACACCCCGGCGATCGCCAGGTTCTGCACGACCAGCTTCCGGGCGCGGCGGGAGAGAGCGATCACGGCGGGGACGGTCGCGAGTTCGTCGCGGACAATCACCGCGTCGGCGGTCTCCAGGGCGAGGTCGGAGCCCGCCCGGCCCATGGCGACGCCGATGTGCGCGGCGGCCAGCGCCGGGGCGTCGTTGACGCCGTCCCCGACGAGCAGGACCTTGCGGCCCGTCCCCTCCAGCTCCCTGACCGCGCTCACGTGCTGGGGCAGCAGCCCGGCTCGTACGTCCTCGATGCCGACCTCGGCGGCCAGGCGGACGGCGGCACGCGGATTGTCGCCGGTCAGCAGCACCGGCGCGGATCCGGCGAGGTCCGTCAGTGCAGCGACGGTCACGGCAGCCCCCGGACGCAGGCGGTCGGCGAGGCCGAGGACGCCGACCGCAACGCCGTCGGCCGTGACCAGGACGGCGGTTCGCCCGCCGTCCTCCAGCTCAGCCGCGAGCGCCTCCGCCCGGGCGGAGGCGGCGTCCGTCGCGTTTCGAAGCAGCCGGGCCGGGGCGCCCACCGCGACGACTCGCCCGTCCACGACGGCCGTCACCCCCACGCCCGGCGTGGACGCGAAGTCCTCAGCCGCGGCCAGTGCCAGTCCGCGCTCGCGCGCCGCGGCCACCACGGCGCGTGCCAACGGATGCTCGCTGGGGTGCTCGGCCGCCGCCGCGAGCGCCAGCAACTCCCATTCTCTCTGGCCGGATCCAGGCAGCGGCCGGACGTCGGTGACCCGTGGCGTGCCCTCGGTCAGCGTGCCGGTCTTGTCGAAGGCGACCGCGTCGATCTGCCCGAGGCGCTCCATCACCACGGCCGACTTGACCAGCACGCCGTGCCGTCCGGCGTTGGCGATCGCGGAGAGCAGGGGCGGCATGGTGGCCAGCACCACCGCGCACGGCGACGCCACGATCATGAAGGTCATGGCCCACAGCAGCGAGTCGGCCAGTTCCTCGCCGAAGGCGAGCGGGACGAGTCGTGCTCGGGCTCGCGGTGGCCCTGTCGGTCCAGGTCGTCGGCGCACTGCTGGTCCTGACCCTCGTCGTCACCCCCGCCGCGGCCGCCGCCCGCGTCACCGCCTCACCCGTGCTGCTGCCCCTGCTCAGCGTGGTCTTCGCCGTCATGTCGATCGAGGGCGGCATCCTGCTCGCCCTGGGCAGCAGCATCCCCATCAGCCCGTACGTCACGACGATCTCCTTCACCGTCTACATCGCCTGCCGACTGGCGGGCAGCTACCGCACCCGCCGCTGGGGCTCCGGTAGGCCCGCCCCGCAACCTGCATGATCGGGAGCAATCCTAATTAGTAATGGGATCCATTTTCATGTAGCGTTTGGTGTCGCGCCGTTCACCCATCCAGGAGGACCCATGGCCGTTCCCAAGCGGAAAATGTCCCGCAGCAAGACCCGCCACCGCCGCGCCCAGTGGAAAGCGGCCACGCCGACACTCGTGCCGATCACCGTCGACGGCGTCCCCTACCTCGTGCCGCAGCGGCTGGTGAGGGCATACGAGCGCGGACTGCTGCACCCCGAGGACTGACCGCTCATGCCTTACGACCGACTGCCCGTCACCGTCCTGTCCGGATTCCTCGGCGCGGGCAAGACCACCCTCCTCAACCACGTCCTCGGCAACCGCGAGGGACTGCGTGTCGCGGTCATCGTCAACGACATGAGCGAGGTCAACATCGACGCCGCCCTGGTGCGCGGCGGCGAGGCAGCCCTCTCGCGCACCGAGGAACGTCTGGTCGAAATGACCAACGGCTGCATCTGCTGCACCCTGCGCGACGACCTGCTCCAGGAGGTCGACCGGCTGGCCCGCGAGGGCCGCTTCGACTACCTGCTCATCGAGTCGTCCGGCATCTCCGAACCGATGCCGGTGGCCGCGACATTCGCCTTCGCACGCGACGACGGCGCCACCCTCGGGGAGATCGCCCGCCTGGACACCATGGTCACGGTCGTCGACGCCGCCAACTTCCTGCCCGAACTGACGAGCGGCGACGAGCTCGTCGAGCGGGGCCTGGACCAGTACGAGGACGACGAACGCACCGTCAGCGACCTGTTGATGGACCAGGTGGAATTCGCGGACGTCATCGTGCTCAACAAGCTCGACCTCGTCGACGAGGAGTCGACCGACCGGCTGCGGGCGACGCTCACCCGCCTCAATCCGGCAGCACGCATCGTCCCGACCGTCCACGGCCGCGTGAGAGTCGGCGACGTACTGGGCACCAGCCTCTTCGACCTGGAACGCGCCCAACAAGCCCCCGGCTGGGTGATGGAACTCAACGGCGACCACGTGCCCGAAACGGAGGAGTACGGGATCTCCTCGACCGTCTTCCGCTCCGAACTGCCCTTCCACCCCGGCCGGTTGTGGACCTTCGTAACCCAGGAACTCGACAGCGGCGCCTACGGACAGATCCTGCGCTCCAAGGGATTCTTCACTCTGGCCAGCCGCCCGCACGTGACGGGCCTGTGGTCACAGGCCGGCTCCGTCGCACGCTTCGAGCCCTCCAACGCCCGCGACACCGACAGCCCCGCCGGCCAGGAACTGGTCTTCATCGGCACGCACCTGCACGCCGACGCCCTGCACGCGGCACTGACCGACTGCCTGATGACCGACGGCGAGAGCCTGAAGCCCGTCGACCCGTTCCCCGCCTGGGACACCTACGGCATCGACGACACCTGCGACCACGAGCGCCCCGAACTCGTACCGGGCGCCTGAAGACCCCGGGTCGGGCGGTGGACGCAGCCACGGCGCCGCCCGGCCCGGCACGGACACCCATCGGACAGACGAGGATCCGGGGCAGGCCACGCCCGCATCCCATCACGGTGCACGGTACGACCGGTGGAGTGGCCCATGATCCAGGGACGGTGAACAGAGCGCCCCTGACGTTCTCGCGATGATCGTGCTGAGACCACGACGCAGCTGTCCCGTACCCTTCCTCGGAGCCGTCGCGCAGGCCCGGCTCGGGAGGGGGCACGGACAACCGCGAGGGAGATTGCATGGGAGCCGCTGACCGGCAAACTGCCGGAGACTGGAACAGGGCCGACAACCGGGCCCAAGTCAGAGGTGGTCGCGCCAGCGAGTACGGCCAGGACTGCGGGCACGGCCTGACCACCGGCACAGCCCGATGGGAGACGGGCGCACCGCAGTGACTGGCACCGGTCACGATCCAGACCGCCGCCCCGAAGCAGGCGTCAGCGGGCACGGCCACAGTCACGGTCCGGCAGCTCCGGTCTCCAAACACCTGCGCAAGGTCATCGCGGCGATCCTCATCCCGTTCGCCGCGGCCGTGGTGGTCGGGCTCGCGGTGCTGTGGCCCGGTGGTGCCCCATCGCACGAGCGCACCGGAGTGGGATTCGACCGGCAGACCCAGGAGGCGACGGTCAGCAAGGTCGTCAGCGTGAGCTGCAAGTCGGTGAACGCCTCGGGCGAGACCCCAACCGGCGACACCTCCACCGCCGAGGGCTCCTCCGCCCAGCAGCAGGCGAGCGGCACCTGCAAAAAGGCGACGATCCGCGTCGACACGGGCAAGGACAAGGGCCGTACGTTCACCGAGATCGTGCAGCCGGACCAGTCACGTCAGCTGCACGAGGGCGAGAAGGTCGTCGCCGCCTACGAGCCCTCGGCGCCCAAAGACCTGCAGTACTCCGTTGCCGACGTGAACCGCAGGTTCCCGATGGCGCTCCTCGCCGGCATCTTCGCGCTCGCCGTCGTGGTGGTGGGCAGGATGCGTGGCGTCATGGCGCTGGTCGCGCTGGCCATCAGCTTCATGGTGCTGACCTTCTTCATCCTCCCCGCGATATTGCAGGGCTCGAACCCCCTGCTCGTGGCGGTGATCGGGGCGAGCGCCATCATGCTGATCGCCCTCTACATGTGCCACGGGCTCTCGGCCCGCACCTCGGTGGCCGTGCTGGGCACGCTGCTCTCGCTGGTGCTGATCGGCTTCCTGGGGTCAGGCTTCATCGGCTGGGCCGCGCTCACCGGCAACACCGACGACAACACCGGCCTGATCCACGGCCTGTATCCGTCGATCGACATGAGCGGTCTGCTGCTCGCGGGCGTCATCATCGGCTCGCTCGGTGTCCTCGACGACGTCACAGTCACGCAGACGTCGGCGGTCTGGGAGCTGCACGAGGCCAATCCGTCGATGGGCTGGCGCGGGCTGTACCGGGCCGGCATCCGCATCGGCCGGGACCACATCGCGTCCGTCGTCAACACGCTCGTCCTCGCCTACGCGGGCGCCGCGCTGCCGCTGCTGCTGCTCTTCTCCATCGCGCAGAGCGGCGTGGGAACGGTCGCCAACAGCGAACTGGTCGCGGAGGAGATCGTCCGCACGCTGGTGGGCTCGATCGGCCTGGTCGCCTCCGTGCCGGTCACGACGCTGCTCGCGGCGCTGGTGGTCGCGGCCGACCGCCCCCATCAGCGGACCGAAACGGCCACTGCGGGCGCAGTGGCGGCCGACGGAGCTGCCTCGGGCCGGGGCGGGCGTCGGCGTAAGCGTTGAGAGCGACCTCTTCGAGGTGAACCACGGAACGGCGCTGGTTCACCTCGTGAGCGTGAGCGGAAGGGCGTCGGTGTACGAGTTCACCGGCTTGCCGATCTTCTTCACGGACCGGGCGTCGAGTGCGGCGGATGCGGAGTTCGTGCCGAGGTTTCCGCCGGGGTGCCAGGTGACCGTGACGACCACCCCAGCATTGGCGGAGGGGCCAGGCTGCCGTGGATCCGTACCTTCACGGACCGGGCGTCCGCCGCGCAGCAGGAGATCATGATCCGGGACAGAAGCCAGCTGTCGCCCTGCTCGGCGGACGGGACGAAGCCGGTCATCCGGACCGTGCGGCTTGATGGCCCGCGAGCGGTCCTGCTGCACGCGGCCGGTGAAGTCGGAGAGCGTGATCGGAAGCGGCGAGGTCGCAGGCAGCGGGTCGAAGTCGTCCTGCTGTGTGACGACCTTGGCCAGCTCTCAGGAGGCGGTGTACGAACCCCAGCCCACACCGCATCCGCACGCCCTGCACAGCCCTGAAGGGGGCTACATGCATGGGGAGTCCCTGGGACTTTCCTGGGACTTCCGGCCGCATCAACGAGTACGAGCGTGAAATACCCGAAAGGCCATTTGTGCAGGTCAGCGACGCACAACTGTCCATTGCGGCAGGTCACGGGGCCCGCTGGTCTCTTCCGGGACATCTGACCAGGAGGACCCAGTAGGTCTACGCTCAGCGTCGCTCACCCCTCCGAACCCCCAGACAGGTCCTGACCTGCGCGACAATCCTCCACTGCAACTGCCTCCCACGGGGCACATACAGGGCACACACGCCTGGAAAACACTGCGAAGCAACGCGAACGAGCAAGAAGCGTTTCCGCAGGTCAGAGTGGGATTAGTGCGCGTTCACGCAGGTCAGCGCCACGCCGCAGCACTCCACTCGCAATCGCACGCGCTAACCTAACCCGCGGTCGCGCTTTCCGCCCCGGCCCTCTTGACAAGCTCTTACACGGGGCGGCAATCTTCCAATAAGCAGAAATGAACTTCCACATTACGGAAATAGCCACGGGAAGGGAGCGTCAGGGCCGATGCCAGGATCCCCGTCGAGAACAGCCGCGGCGCAGCGCTTCAACGTCAACCTGTCGATCCTCTTCACGGAACTCCCGCTGCTGGAGCGTCCGGCGGCGGCCGCGGCGGCCGGTTTCACCGCGGTCGAGCTGTGGTGGCCCTGGGTCGACTCCCCCGTCCCCGAGCGGTCCGAGCTCGACGCGCTGAAGAGGGCGATCGAGGAGGCGGGCGTCCAGCTCACCGGCCTGAACTTCTACGCCGGTCAGCTGCCCGGGCCGGACCGGGGCTCCCTGTCGGTCCCCGGCGCGGAGTCGCAGCGGTTCAGGGCCAACGTGGACGTGGTCGCCGAATTCGCCGAGTCGCTGGGCTGCGAGGCGCTCAACGCCCTCTACGGCAACCGTGTCGACGGCGTGGATCCGGCCGAGCAGGACGCGCTCGCGCTGGAGAACCTGGTTATCGCCGCCCGAGCCGCCAGAACCATCGGCGCGACGCTGCTGATCGAGGCCCTCAACAAGCCCGAGTCGCCGAGGTACCCGCTGGTGAGCGCCCCCGCCGCCGTGGAGATCGTCGACCGGGTCAACGAGGCCACCGGGCTCGGCAACGCGCGCTTCCTGATGGACCTGTACCACCTGTCGATGAACGGCGAGGACCTGCCGTCGGTGATCGACAGGTACGCGTCGAAGACCGGCCATGTGCAGATCGCCGACAACCCCGGCCGCGGAGCGCCGGGCACCGGATCACTGCCCCTCGCGGACCTCCTCGGCCGCCTCGGGAAGGCCGGTTACCAGGGCTGGGTCGGCCTGGAGTACAAGCCGGGCGACCGACCGAGCGCGGCGGCGTTCGACTGGCTGCCCGCCTAGGGCCGCGTCTGCGGCGTGATCCAAACGACAGGCCCTAGGTGTATTGATCACGAGCGTTGTTAACGCTGGCCGGGCTTGATCATGGCGAAGGCCTCCGTGTGTGGTGGAGGTGTCGAATCTT
>NZ_JBEXRA010000071.1:0-39538 GCF_040612855.1 Streptomyces sp. NPDC006332 | reverse complement strand
CAGGACCGAGATACGCATAGCTCGCTGGCATGACCTCACCCTAATGGGCCTTGTGAAACCCGGCGTAACCTTTCTGGCCCTGCCCCTCTCAGGGGCCCACGGCGTCGGCAGCCCGCTCGACGCCCGGTCGGCAAGCGTCCGTACCGCCTGCTCGACCTGCTGGCGCGCAGTGGCCTCCTCGTCGGCCTGGGCGCGCAACGGCAGCCGCCTGGTGGGAATTTCACGCCGGTCCTCGTACCAGCGCCACAGCCGCAGCCAGGGTGTTCCGCACGCGCGGTTGGCGTTGCGCTGCCACGCCCGCTCGGCCGCCTCACCCGCCGCGGTGGCACCCACCGCGTCCGCGAGCTGCGCGGCGAACTCGTCCCGCGCCTCCTCGCTCAGCCCGGTTCGCCGCCCGGTGGCGTAGACAGGGCGCAGCCGACTCGCGGCGGCGTCCACGTCGGCGGAGATCCGGCGTGCTGCGGCCCCGCGCTCCGTCACGAACTGGCCGAGTGTCTCCCGCAGTTCACCGACGCCGTCTCCGGTGAGCGCGGACAGCGCGAGTACGGTCGCACCCGGCTCACCGTGCTCGCCGAGCGCGATCCCGTCCTCGTCGAGCAGTCGCCGCAGGTCGTCGAGGACCTGCTCGGTGGCTTCCCCGGGCAGCCGGTCGATCTGGTTGAGGACGACGAACATGACCTCCGCGTGGCCCGCCATGGGACGCAGGTAGCGCTCATGGAGGATCGCGTCGGCGTACTTCTCGGGGTCGACGACCCAGATGACCGCGTCGACGAGCTTCAGGATGCGGTCCACGTGTTCGCGGTGCTGCACGGCGGCCGAGTCGTGGTCGGGCAGGTCCACCAGGACCAGTCCGCGCAGCTGTTCCTCCGCCTGGGGACTCTGCAGCGGGCGACGCCGCAGCCGCCCCGGGATGCCGAGCCGGTCGATGAGGGGCGCGGCGCCGTCGCTCCAGCTGCACACGATCGGAGCGGCGGTGGTGGGCCGTCGTACGCCGGTCTCCGAAATGGCCACTCCGGCGAGCGTGTTGAACAACTGCGACTTGCCGCTGCCCGTGGCGCCCGCGATGGCGACCACGGTGTGCTGCCCGGACAGCCGTCGCCGCGCCGCCGCCTCGTCCAGGACCCGGCCCGCCTCCGCCAGGGCCCGGCTGTCGAGCCGCGTACGGGACAGCCCGACCAGCTCGCGCAGCGCGTCGAGCCGCGACCGCAGCGGCCCGTCGTACGCGAGCGGCGCCACGGGTTGCGCACTGTGCGGCCTGGTCTCCGCGACGGGGACGTGCTGCGCGGCGGTCTCCTCGGTGACCCTCCGCGCGATCAGGCCGTCGTCCCAGGCGCTCTCGGAGTCCGTGCGGGGGGCAGGGTCGTTGCCTGCGGAGGCGTTCGCGCGGGCGGAACCGTCCATGCCGGCCGATGGCTCCTCACCGTTCGTCACGCGTGCGGGGCGGTCCGTGGTGGGCCTCTCGGGCACGCCGGACGTCCTGCTTGCGGGACCTTCGGTGTCCGCTTGCTCATCGAGGGACTCGGCAGGTTCGGACCCGCCGCAGTCGGCGACCTTCTGGTTCCGGACCACTGATTCAGGACGCTCACCCGGGTCACCTGCGCCACCGGAGTAACCCGCACGCCCCAAGTCACCTGAGCCATTTGAATCACCTGAGCCACCTGAGTCACCACTGTCACCTGAGCCGCGGCTGCCACCCGAGTCGCGGACGTCACCCGAGCCCGGGTTGTGATCCGCATGCTGCGTGCGGTCCCGACCCACGTCCCCGCCCCGATCCCGATCCCGATCCCCGCCCCGGTCCCGGTCCCGTCCCTGGTCCTGTTCCTGGTCCTGGTCTGTGACGGCAGCCACCGGTCACCTCTCCTTCTGCAGTACGGACAGCGCGGCGATGAGTTCGGCCTGGGTTTCGGGGTGGACGTCGAGCGCGTCGAGCGGGGCCAGGCGACGCTCCCGTTCCCCGTGCATGACCCGGTCGATGTGGTCGGTGAGCAGCCGCCCGCCCCGGTCGCGCAGCCGCAGCGCTCCGTGCGCGCCGACCCGCTCGGCGAGCCCCTCGCCGGCCGAACGCGCCCTACGGCTGCCGAGCAGCACGGTGGCCACGAGGGCGGCGACCACCTCGGGATCCGGGGCGACACTGCGGTCGAGGTCGCGGATCTCCTCCTCGACGTACTCCTCCAACTCCCGCCGCCACCGCCGTACGGCCATCCCGATCCGGTGTTCGGCGCTCTCCGGGAACGGGTCCTGGTCGATCAGCTCGGCGGCGGCGCCCGCCGGTTCGCGCCGCCAGGCCTGGTCGATGCGCTCGTCGGCCGCGGTGACGGCACACTGCAGGAGGGCAGCCAGGCTCTCCACTAGCGCGTCGAGGAGCTCCGGAGCGGTGCAGTCGACCGGGAAGGCCCGCCAGCGCTTCAGCGCGTCACCGGCGAGCACGGCACCGGCCTGGAGACGGCCCTTCACGCGCCCGTGCTCGTTGTCGTACGCCCCCTCGACGGCGGTGGTCAGCCGCAGCGCGGCCGCGTGCTGGGCGGCGGCTGCGGCGGCCAGCTCGGGCATCCGGGACTTGAGCGAGTTGAGGACGCCGTGCACCGTACGGGCCAGGGACTGCTGCCGGGCCGCCGGGTCCTGCGCCTGATGGACGAGCCAGGTCCGCAGCGAGGCCACGGCGGTGGCCGGCAGCAGTCCGCCTCCCCAGGCGGACTCGGGCAGTTCGGGCACGGTGAAGCGGGGCACGCTGCCGAGTCCGGCCTTGGTGAGCAACGCGCCGTACTGTCGCGACACCTCGGACACCACCTGGTGGGGCACCCGGTCGAGGACGGTCACGAGGGTGACGTCGTACTCCTTGGCGGCGCGCAACAGATGCCAGGGCACCGCGTCGGCGTACCGGGCAGCCGTGGTGACCATGATCCAGATATCGGCCGCGCAGATCAGTTCCGCGGCGAGGACGCGGTTGTCGGCGATGAGGGAGTCGACGTCGGGCACGTCGAGGAGGGCGAGACCCGGCGGCAGGGTGTCGGCGGTCTCGATCCGCAGCACGCGCGCGGGATTCTCACCGGGCAGCAGGAGATCTTCCCCCGGCTCCTGGTGCGGCACCCACACGCGTGTGAGGTCGGGCAGCACGCGCATCCCGCTGAACCAGTGATGGTCCTCCGGCCGGCAGACCAGCACGGGAGTCCGCGTGGTCGGCCGGAGTACCCCCGCCTCGCTGACCCGCCGCCCGACGAGGGAATTGACCAGCGTCGACTTCCCTGCGCCGGTGGAACCCCCCACCACGGCCAGGAGTGGCGCCTCGGGCTCTCTCAGCCGGGGCACCAGATAGTCGTCAAGCTGGGCGAGCAGTTCGTCGCGGTTGGCACGCGCGCGTGGGGCGCCCGCCAGGGGCAGCGGAAAGCGCGCGGCGGCGACACGGTCGCGCAGGGCGGAGAGTGCGTCGAGCAGCTGAGGCCGTACGTCCAAGGTCACCACATGCGAAGAATGCCCAATTTTAGGGGAATTCTGAAGCATATGCGCATGTCTGCGCGCCGACAGGACACAAGGGATGGAAGGGACGACTGGGACACGGGCACAGTCCAGGCATAACGAGTGCACAACACCCGGTGCGCAACGGGCCAAAAGCGGTGCACGATTCGTACCTGCCTGCGATTATCAGGACCGCTTCACCGAACCTCCACATCGAGCCACGGAGGCGAAGCAACAGGGACAAGTACGCGGGAGCCCTATCCTTGTCCCCGGCGACGTCACGGAACGGCCCACACCCGGGCACCCACGACAGAGGCCACCACACCCGGCCCCCGTAGCTCAGTGGATAGAGCAGGCGCCTTCTAAGCGCTTGGCCGCAGGTTCGAGTCCTGCCGGGGGCGCCTATCCTCACCCTTTCTTTGCAAGGGCATTTTTGCTGGTCAGAACGGGTGACATGTAACACGCAGAAGCCCCGGACCCTCCCTCGATGATCAAGGGGGGATTCCGGGGCTGTCCGGCTGTCACCGGGTTTTCGCGGGTGGCTGTGTCGAATACGTGTCGAAGTTCTTGGCCAAGCGGGTCAGCCGACGTCGGGCCGTTCAGGTAGATCCCCAGCGGCTTCGAGCCGCTTCTTAAGGTCGGGCAGCTGGCCCTCGACGCATCGGGCGTACGTGGCCAGCAGCACGGGGACGCTGTTCCCGGCCCACTCCGCCACCTGGGCGGGCGGGATGCCGTCGTTGAGCCACTTCGTCAGGCGCGTGTGCCGGTTGTCGTACACCCGCCTACCCGTGGGCGACTCGAAGACGTGCGGAGGCAACACCGCCTTGCGAGCACCGCGCCAGGCTCGGCGGATGACGGAGCCCGCGAGAATGCCGCCCGTCTCCCCCTGGAACAAGAGGTCTCCAGGCTTGAGCTGTTCGTCCTCGATGTGCTGCCGCAGGATGCGCGTCAGAGCGGGGTGCCCTGGAACGGCGCGCGTGTCACCCTCGGCACGGCCCTTCAGGTCGCGCTGTTCGTGAATCTCCCCGGTGTCGGTCCACTGCTTGCCGACCTCCGGGGTCGCCATGTGGAACAGGAGCTCGCACCACTGGTCTGCGGCACCGGGGCCGGGCAGCGTCACATCCTCCACCCGCATCGCTACGGCTTCCTCGGGCCGCGGACCGCAGTAGTACAGCGTGGCGAAGAAGGCGTGCAGCCGCTTGCCCCCGCGCGGCCGGCGCCGTATCCAGTCGAGGAATGCCGCCGCCTGCTCCGCATTCATCAAGGACCGCTTGTCCACCGCGCTCGTGGTCTTGGTGACAGCCGTCGACTCCTTCCCCTTGGGCAGGGGGTTGGTCCGCAGGATGCGCCGCCGGATCGCGTACTTCATGACGACGTTGAGGATCCGGCGGTGTCGCTTCCGAGACCAGGCAGCGGCCTGCTTGCCGTCGAGGCGTGTGTCGATGGCTCGCAGGACCTCGTCGACCTTCTCCAGGTCCTCCCAGGCCGAGACCGGAAGGGAGTTCCGTTCGACCCACCTGAGAATGGTCACCACGTCTCGCGGCGCTTCCGCTCGCCGGTTGGTGTTGAAGGCCCATTCACGCAGCGCGGTCCGCACGGCGACAGGGTCGAACTGAGTCGGCTGGACCCGCAGCAGTGCGAGGGTGGTCGCCGTAAGAGCCTTCGCGGTGTTCTTGCGGCTGTTGCCGCCGAGTTGAGGCCAGCGGAAATCCATGTACTCAACGGCGAACTTGTACCAGCTCATGGCGGCCGACTTGGAACGATGGGAGACCGGCAGGCCGGTGGAAACGACGAACGCCTCACCCTTGCCCGTCGCCTGTATGAGTTCGGAGCGGAATCCCTCGGCCAGCGCGGCGGTATCGAAGGGCTCACGCCAGCGCTTCCCCGCGACCACCCAACGCACCGTGTACGTGGTCTTCCGGGCGCCCTTGTACGTGAGGATCTTGTAGATCTTGACGTCGTATGTCGTCTCCATCAGGCGGCGTCCTCACGGTCGTCGAGCCAGTGCTCCAGGTCGCTCCGCCGAATCCTGAGGTCACCGTTCGGGAGCTTGATGCACCGCGGCGCACGCCTCTTCGCTCGCCAGTCGTAGAAGGTCGAGCGCGAGATGCTCAGCTCCTCGCAGACCTCCGCGAGAGTGAGCATGTTGCGCGAACGGGTGGCGGTGATCATGCTGCGGCTCCTTCCTGGGCGAGCTGGTCGCGTAGGGCTTCACGGGCGGTTTCGCGGTTGTGTTGGAGGTCGCGGGCGATGGTGGCGGCGAGGGCGGATTCGCCGGGGGTGTGGCCGTGTCCGGCGTACTGCCAGTCGGCCAGGACCAGGACGGTGTCCGGCTCGACGTCCTCGAGGCCGAGGGCTTCGCGTTCCTGAGCGGCGCGGAAGTCGGCACGGGTCTGGCGGAGTTCGCCGAGGGTGGTCGAGTAGCGGCGGGACTTCGAGCTGAAGTGGCCACGGAAGCCGAGCATGTGAGCCCAGGCCCACAGACGCCGGTCGGGGTAGAGCGGATCGAGCCGCTTGCATGCCTCGATGAGGCGGCGGGTGTGGTCGGGGACCTGGTGGCGGTCGAGTTCAGAGAGTTCGCCGATGCGGCGGTCGAGGGTGCCGGTGTTCTCGGCGGCTTTGGTGGCGTACTTGGCGACGTAGGAGGCGACGGCCTGTTCGGTGATGTCGGAGCCGTCTCCGAAGGCCTTGACGGGGCGTACGTCGAGCTGGGTGCCCCAGCGGAAGGTGCGGGCGGGCTGGTCGTCGGCGGCCGGGACTGAGACCGAGGTGTAGGAGTGGGCGGCGGCGGCATGGATCGCGTCGTCGAGCAGCTGCACGGTGGCCCAGGCCGGAGGCGGGGTGCCAGGCCCGTCGGGGCCGTCGATGCGGATGACGGCGTGGAAGTGCAGCGCGCCGCGCTTTTGGAACTCGGCGACCTTGCCATAGGAGACGCGTGCATGGTCGGCGAGTTCGCGGCGGGTGATGCCGGCGCGGGCGGCGATCTCGCGGCGCAGGCGCGTGGTGAAGCGCTGCCACAGGTTGCCTGCGTGGTTGTTGAAGAGGACGGCTCCCGCGTAGTCGTAGGTGGTCGGGTCGAGGGCGGTGCCGAGTGCGGGGTCGTCGGCGGGGTGGCGGGTGCCGCAGCGGCAGGTGCCATGGTCGGGACGGTTGTGGACCGGGCCGAAGGACGGGGCGGTGAGAGTAGCGAAGACGCGAGGGTGATCGCGGACGGTGGCGGGAATGTCCCGGCGGTCGTCTCCGGCGAGGCCTGCGCGGATGAGGTGGTAGGTGTCGCCCGCGTAGGTGAAGGCGCAGGAAGGGCAGCGGGAGGCACGGCGGTTGCCACAGGCGACGCGGAGGCGTCCACCGGGCTCGGTCTCGGTGGAGTAGTGGTGCAGCCTCTCGCCGGTCGTCTTGTCCTTGGTGATCGTCCAGCCGGTCAGGTGGATCGGATCGGCACAGCCGCCGGTGCGGCGGACCTGGTCGTGCCAGCGGTCGAAGTCATCGGCCGAAGCCACCCTCAGCAGGTCGCCGAGGGTGGCCGGGTCGAGCAGCTGCTCAGGCACGGGCGCCCTCCCGGTTGCGGCGGGTGCGGGCGATGCCGGTGCCCTGGCAGGTGGGGCAGTGGGCGGTGATGGTGCGCCGGTGGCCTTGGTGGTCGCGGCCGCCGAGGGTGACGGCGACGGAGGCGAAGCCGTCGCAGGCCGGGCAGATCCTCGGCGAGGGCGAGCTGTGGTGGGCCATGATGGTGGTTCCTTTCAAATTGCGGTTGGAAGGAACGGCGCCGGGTGGCGGCGTGCTTGGCGGCTTGTGCGCCACCCGGTAGCCGGTCAGCGAGAGGAGCGGGAGCCCCGACGGCCACGGCCCTTGACGGCGTACATGGCCGCGTCGGCGGCGGCGAGCGCATCGGGCAGGCACGGCATCGACAGATCAGCGATGGCGCAGGCCCCGACGGAGGCGGCCAGCGGCAGCGAGACGCCGTCGTAGCGCAGCGGCCGGTGAAGCGATGCGGTGAGCGCATCGAGGTCGACGGTGGCCAGGTCCCGGATCACGGCCACGAATTCGTCTCCGCCCAGGCGGCCAGCAAGGTTGTCGCGTCCGCACCAGGCGCGCAGCCGGTCGGCGGTCTCGACGAGGGCGGCGTCCCCGGCGGCGTGGCCGTGGGTGTCGTTGAGGGTCTTGAAGTGGTCGAGGTCGACCAGGAGGACGGCCGCGCGGGAGTGCCGGCGGATGAGGTGTTCGGCGCGGGCGGTCCATCCGGCGCGGGTGTGCAGGCCGGTGAGCGGGTCGCGGCGGGCGGAGGCGAGGCGGCGGGCGAGGATGCCGCCGTGCACGGCCCAGCCGAGTAACGGCGCGGCGCTTGCGACTATGTGCACGTCCATGACCTTCTCCTTGGCAATGGCGGTTGGCTGACGGAGCCCGGCCCCTGAGGCGGCGGCGTGCTTGGCGGCTTGTGCGTCGCCCCTGGGACCGTTCAGCGGCGGTGCTGGGAAGACATCAGCGAACGGATGACCAGGGCACAGATCGCGACCGAGGCGCCGGTGATCGCGACCGCCAGGAGCATCGAGACCAGGACGGCGCCGACGACCAGGACCACGGCCGCCCCACCACCGACCAGGGCGAGCACGGCGCCGGGAGTGAGCTGGACGGTGGAACGGGCAGACGCCGCAGCAGGGGCGACCGGCGCGGGGCTGCTGGTCGGCTTCTGGATGACGGCGGGCGGGGTGATCAGGCCGGTCGGCTGGGGCATGGCGGGGATCTTGGGGCGGATCATGGTGGATCTCCTTTCGCGGGCGGGTTACTTGACGGCGGTGTCGATGACGGGGGCGAGGAGGCTGTCGGCGATGAGGTAGCCGCCGAGGAGGAGGACCAGGACCAGCCAGAGCGGCGGGCGGATGAGCTTGCAGCCGAGGTAGCCGACGACGGCGAGGGCGAACCAGAGGGGGACGTCCATGGCGGTGGTCTCCTAGCGGGCGGTGCAGCGGTGGGTGCGGGCGGCGAGCTGTGCGGCGCTCTGGCTGGAGTAGTCGGCGGACCAGCCGCAGCGGTCGTTGGTGCACACGGCGGCGTGCTTGGTGCGGCCGTGGCGGTCGCGGTGGGTGCCGATCTGCACCGGGCCGATCCGCATCACGGAGTGGAAGTGGTCACGGGCAGGCATCGAGGTCGTTTCCTTCCGGGTTCAGGCGAGCTGGGCGGCGATGGCGGCGGCGAGCTGGGGCGGGACGCCGAGGCGGGCACGCAGGGTGTCGTTGTCGATCGGGCTGCCGGTGCGGGTCTGGTGGTCGTCGGCGACCTTGCGGGCGTGGTCGACCAGCGCGGCCGGGACAGGCACGGCCGGGGCAGCGGGCGCGGCGGGTTCGGTCGCCGGGAGGGGTTCGGCGGCCGGGAGTGCGGGGGTTTCCTCGGCCTCGGTCATTGCGACCGGGAGGGTTTCCGGCTCAGGCGAGGCGACCGGTTCGCGGTCGGAGTCGGGCTCGGGCGTGGTGGCCGGCACTTCGGGTGCGGGGTGGTCGGCGGTCGAGTGGGCGAGGAGGGTGCCGCCCATGAAGGCCAGCGCGGGCCAGGCAGCGACCAGGATGCGCAGCCAGGCCGGGACGTGGTGGAGGTCGAGGAGTCCGGCGGTGGCGACGTTGGCGCCGAGCGAGGCCACCAGGGCGATCAGGAACCAGCACCAGGCCAGCCGGGACGGGCCTTCACTGCGCAGCCGCCGCCAAGAGGCGACCAGGAGCAGGTCAACGCTGATCGGGTAGGCCCAGGCTTTCCAGCCGTCCTGTCCGGCAGCGGCGGCGAGGTCGTGCAGGTGGGCGAAGGACAGCGCACCGGCGATGACGGCCTGGACGAGGACGGCATCCACGCGGAAAGCGGGGCGGGCCATCACACGCCGCCGGGGTAGTCGGGGCCGCCGTTGGGGTCGTAGCCGGGCGGGAACGTACCGGGCGGCGGCTCGGGCAGCGAGGCCGCCAGGGACGTGCCGACGATCTCGATGAAGTAGAAGTCGGCTCCGGCGGTGTCACCGTAGAGGGCAAGCTGACCGAGCATCAGGACGGTGCGGGCGAAGTCCTCGCAGTTCGGGCACATGGCGGGGCTTCCTCCCTTCTGCAGACATGGCGGGGGTAGGGACCCGGCGCGAAGGCGGTCGCGCCAACCGGTGGAACAGAGGGGGTCAGGCGGTGGCGGGGGCTGTCTTGGACAGCGGCACCCGGGCCGAGGGCAGCGGGGCAACCGCGGGGCGGAAGGCCGCCAGCGCGGGCAAATCCGGGGTGCGCTCGGCGTGCTTGTTGCAGATGTTCACGGCCTCGCGCAGCGAGGTGTGCGGGGCACGGATGCGGGCCCAGCCGCCGGACGCGTCGCCAGTCACGGCGATGCCGGGGGTGTCGGTGGGGATCTGGATGGCGGCAAGGACGGCGTCCGGGGAGATGTCGCCGAAGGCCATGTTGGCGGAGGCCTCGTCGTTGACGCGGTGGGCGGTGCGGCCGGTGAGCTGGGCCCGGAGCATCGTGATGCCCTTGCCGAGTTCGGACCCGAAGCGCTGCCCGCAGATCTCCAGGTAGATGCCGGCAGCACGGCCGAGCTGGGCGAGACGGACCAGGGCAGTGATGATCCGGTCCCGGCGCTTCTCCTCGTCCTTGGTGGCGAACAGGGCGAGTTCGGAGACCTCGTCGACCAGGACCACGACGGGGAGAGGGCGTATGTCGTCGGGCAGGTCCCAGATGTCGGCGGCGATCTCGGCATCCGGCACGTCCACCGTGATCCGCTGGTTGGCCCGGATTAGCTGATAGACGCCTTCCATGTGGGCCACGAGCGCTTCCAGGAGTTCGAGGGCAGTCTCCGGGTTGTCGGCGAGCGCCGAGAACCGGCGGGCCAGCGGGAACAGTTCCACGCCCTGCTTGCAGTCGATGCCCACCAGGGCAACATCCGTCGGGGCCAACCCGGCGACCAGGTTGCGCTGGTAGACGGACTTCCCGGATTCCGTGGCGCCCAGGGTGAGCCCGTGCGGGACGGTGCGGTAGTCGCGGTAGTGGACCGAGCCGTCCTCACGCAGAGCGACGGGAACCCGCATGGGGCGGGTGTCGGTCATGGCAGGCATCTGCACCCGCTTGAGGACGTCATAGCCGGTCATCCTCAACTCGACGATCCGGAGCGAAGTTCGCGGGAGGTGACGCCGTACAGGCCGAAGGAGTGGCGCAGCCGGTCGGAGGCCGCCGAGACGTCGAAGGCGTCCTGACCGGGCCGGAGCTTGAGCCGGAGCACCAGGCCGGTCCGGGTCGGCCGCAGCCGCAGGATGCGCGGGGCGCGGGACTCCGGTGCCGGCCGATTGGTCATCCGGGCGAGGGCAAGGCGCCAGCGGGAGGGCGGGACGGTCAGCCCGCAAGCATCCATGACCGAGGCGTAGCGGACCAGGACTCGCAGGGCGGCGAGGGTGACCCCGAAGGCCAGCCAGTACCAGGCGGGGCGCCGCCACCGCAGGAGACCCGCAGTGGCGACGACCAGCACCAGAGCGACCATGAACCAGGTCATGATCAGGCAGCCTTGGACTGCGAGGCAGCGGCGGCGAGCGAGGTCACGGCCACCGCGCGGAAGGCGATCCCGTGCCGCTTCTGACCGTTGAACTCGTTCTCCCACGCCGAAGCGACCAGGCCGGTCAGCGCGACCGGGGTCCCCATGGTCAGGTCCTCGGAGACGCCGGGCTGCGGGACGGTCAGCTTGAGGATCTCCACCTCGTCCGGCGTGGAGAACATGACCTCCACCGTCATCAGCGTGACGCCGTCCTTGTCGAGGGCGATCTCACCGGTACGACGGTCCTTGACCTTCTTCTGCGGGGCCTTGGCGACCATCACGGTCGCGTTGGAGGTGTCGACGGGGATCTGTCGCATGACGCGCTCCTTGAATCGATCAACCTGACGTACTTAGTACGTCGTCTTGGGTTAGAGAATGGACCTGTACTACTTGGTGTGTCAAGTGATGTCTCGACGGCTGTCGGCGCGATGTGCTGCACTAGGTACGACAACCACTGAGAGGGGCTATGGCCGACTTCACTGGACGGGCCGCGTACTTGCAGATCGCGGACGACTTCAAGCGCCGGATCCGCGACGGAGAGCTCACGCCAGGGGACAAGCTCCCCTCAGAGTCGGACCTGATGGCGCAGCACTCCGTGTCTCGCACAGTCGCCCGACAGGCGATCTCGCGTCTCCGCGAGGACGGCTACGCCATCTCCCACCAGGGCAAGGGAAGCTTTGCCGCGTTGCCGGGCGAAGGCGGTCCCGCCAAGCGCAGCCCCGAGTTCGAACAAATCACGGAGTTCCTGTCTGAGGTCCGTCAGGATGTGCGCCGCCTTGCGGAGCGGATGGATCAGCTGGAGGACCTGGTTCGGCAGCAGGCTCGAGGGCGGTGACCAAAGCGTCAGCTCGACGCGCAACCTCTGCCAGCTCCTCACCAAGTCCCCTTACCTGGTCGATCAGTTCTCGCTTCTCTGCCGCGCTCAGCACGGTCGCAGCCCCTTCGTTGCCCTTTCGATCTGACAGCCTCTCGGCTTGTAAGCAACGCTAGGACCGGACGCACTCACCACCCCGGAAAATCTCTCCGGGGCCGTAGAGAGAGACGGGTGGACGCTCTTCCCATGCGAGGAATGACGACGAACCTGACGATCGGTGAGCGAGTTGCTTGGTACCGCCGTAGGCGCGGCATGTCCCAGGAGGTCCTGGCCGGGTTCGTCGGCCGGACGGTCGACTGGCTGAGCAAGGCGGAGAACAACCGGCTGGAGCTGGACCGACTCTCGGTCATCAAGACTCTGGCCGACGCACTCGACGTGTCCCTTGGCGACCTGCTCGCCGAGCCGACGCTCATGGAGTGGACTCCCGACAGCGGCACCCGCACAGTGCCGGCACTTCGGTCGGCGCTGATGAACTACCGGCAACTTACGCCCTTGTTGGGAGTGCCGACCGAGGGCGACCCCACGCCCTTGGACGAGCTTCGCGCCAGCGTCGTCGAGATCATGGACGCCTACCAGGCTTCCCGCTACGGCTTCGCCACCCGTCGCCTACCCCTGGTGCTGGCGGACGCTCTCATCGCGGCGCAGTCCTACGACGGCCGTGAGCGTGAGCAGGCCAACGAGCTGCTTGCCCTGACATACCAGAGCGCTGCCATGGTCCTCGGGAAGGTGGGCGAGGTGGACCTCGCTTGGATTGCCGCCGATCGCGGATTGGGCGCAGCGCAGCAGTCCGGCAACCCGGCGGTCATCGGCTCGCTCTTCCGGTCCGTGGGTCACTGCCTGCTGTCGACTGGCCGTTTTGACGCCGCCGTACAGCTCATCGGTGATGCGTCCGACTACCTTCGACCCGGCCTCTCTGGAGCCAGCCCCGAGTTCCTGTCGATCTACGGGACGCTCTTCCTCGCTGGATCCATGGCAGCCGCCCGGGCAGAGGAACGCTCGACCGTGCGCGAGTTCCTCGCCGAGGCCGACCAGGCAGCCCGCCAACTCGGGCAGGACGCGAACCACATGTGGACCGCGTTCGGCCCGACCAACGTCGACATCCACCGTGTGGCCACCGCGGCCGAGCTGGGCGACATGCAGGTAGCCGCCGACCTCGGACCGCGTATCGACACCAGCAGCCTCCCGACGGAGCGCCGGACACGGCACAACATCGAGGTAGCCCGGGCGCTGAGCGCACACAACCGCATCGACGACGCCCTGGCGATGATCCTCGAAGCCGAGTCCTGGGCGCCGGAGCAGGTGCGGAGTCACTACCTGGCCCGCGAACTCGTACTCACGTGGGTACGCAACCAGCGCGGCCGACCGAGCCGGGCCATGGCGGACCTCGCCGATCGGCTGCATGTGGTCTAGGTGGGTACGCTCGGCTGCATGGCAGCGAACGAGCACGAAGCGAAGATGGCGCATCCGCGTATGGCAGCGGGTGCGCTTTTCTTCGATGCCGGCGGGCGCGTCCTCATGGTGGTGCCCACGTACAAGGACTACTGGGACATCCCCGGGGGCTACGTCGAGACCGGTGAATCCCCGCTCCAGGCTGCCAGCCGCGAGGTACAGGAAGAACTCGGGATCACACCGACACTCGGCCACCTCCTGGCCGTCGACTGGGCACCCAACGCCACCGAGGGCGACAAGGTGCTGTACCTGTTCGACGGCGGCGAGCTTGCCCCAGAGGCCGTTGAGGCCATCCGCCTGCAAGCCGAGGAGCTGAAGAGCGTCGTCTTCGTGGCCCCGAGTGAGATCACGGATCGGACGATCCCCCGGTTGGCCCGACGAATCCTTGCGGCGATCGAGGCCCGAGCGGCGAGCGCCCCTGTGTATCTGGAGCATGGCCAGGCGCCGAGCGACGTAGTGGCGTAGCCGAGACCGAAGCCCCTCATCCCAGCGGGATAAGACTTTCCCTACTTCATCAAGCCCCGGCTGCGCTCCGCTCCGCCGGGCGCGCTTCCCGGCTCTGGCTGCGCCCGCGCTCCTGCCTTCGGCCCGCTCGGCGCTGCCGCCGCCGACGCGCGCCCACATGTGGATAGGGCCGGTGGCCATGAGTCGAACCGTATAGAGCTGCCCCCGGTCAGGACGATGCCTCCGGCGGGGGATCGGCCGGCACCGGGATGGGGGGGCGCCGTTTCCGCCCGCGGGCACGTAGTGGCGTGCGCGGGGTGCTCCCATCCCATCCACCATCGACCCAGGCAGAGCCGAGCAGACGCGGCCCATGGCGTCCAGGTCGTTCGTACAGTGGCGCGCTCCACCTGGACGCCATGAACCACGCCAGCTCCACGGTGTGTGGGTCGACGGCGGACGGGATGGGAGCTGGGGAGGGTGGTGGGTTGATGAAGGGGGAGGCGGTAGGCCGGGGTGAGCAGGTCAACAGACTGCCAGACGTGCCGGAAGCTTATGGGGCCATGATCACTCGCGCCAAAGCGGCTCCCGGTCAAAGTCGCTACGCCAACCTTGCGTGTCAGGCCCAACCGGGAGAGTCACCACCAAGAGCGCTTCGAGCCTGCTCCTGGAAGCTTCGGTAGGCCCGTCTCAGTCGTACGTCTGCTTGATCTCGATCGGGCGAGTCATAGAAGTACAAGCGCTGCGTTTGTCCGCATTTAGCCGCACATAGCCTGGTGTATTCAAGATTGAGGTCCCGACATGCTTCGACGAGCTCATCAGCGGCAAACTGGACCTGCGGCGGCCCTTCAAGGGTGACGTTGGAACCGGCCTCTTGGAGGGCAATGATCGCCGCTTCCAAGTCATCCATTTCATCACCTGCGGGATCATCCACATGCGCCGGAGGGACAAGCTTCTTGACCTCTTGGAACCCGCGAGCTGTCTCGTGGTAGGCGCTTAGAAACTGTGAGTAAGCGTCGCGGCGAGCTTCACGATGCATGACACGTCGTTGCTCCTCACGATCGATCTCTTTGTCTAACCGCTCTTGGCGACCCTTGAGCAGTGTGAACCCCCCGGTTACTGCTACGCCAGCGAGCGCACTTGCCGCGCTGATGAGTGCCACTGACTGCTCAATCATGTCCCGTCCCCTGGCGCGGGCAGTCGGGCGCATCTTCATAGCGTGAGGTCGGCCGACCGCGTGGTAACCCTCGGGTGACCCTATGACCCGAGCCGGTGTTCGTCATCCCCAGGATCGCGACCCGTTTTTCAGGTCGGCGGTGGGACTCCAATGGAGCTGCTGCTTTGAGTGTGTGGGGTCATAGGAGGCTTCGAAGCCGCTGCGGTACAGCAGCGAAGTACAGCAACCGTGGTGACCGCAGGTGAACGTCCCGAGCCGCTACCATCCCTCCGATCAGGTCGGGAGACCTCAGCGACCACCCCGCCCGTAGTTCGCATCGAGGGGCAGCTTGGCGCAAGCGTCGAAGACGGCCACATGAGCCACTGAACCCTGAACTTGAAGAGCATATGAACGCCGCCATGCTTGATATTGATCAACGTTATGGCGAGGACAACGTCGGCCCGTGGGATGACTGGGGCTGGGGCTCCGTCCATGGAAAGCTCTCTGCGCTCAGGTGGTTCTCGGGGAAGACTGGGACTTCCTTGACACCTGACGCCGACCCAGCGGGTTACCCCCCATGGCTACCCGAACCGAAGACTGAATCGGGACATGAAGAAATCAGAGTCCTGCAGCCTTTGATAGGAGCGTCGAGACTATTCCAGCGAGAGCGTTTAATACGAAATCGCGCATGGTGGAGGGCTCTGCCGCGGCGAGATGCGGAAGGACTATTTCAGGGACTCCGTAGGATTGATCCTCTATCTTACTTTCCAAGTCCCCGGTTATTCGCTCGATGGCTCCAGACAGGGTAAGCCCGGCGGTACGATCACGATGGTCTATCCGACCTGAAATCGTAGAGCTCCAGTCAATCGTAATTTCGCCGAGCTCGGGCATGTATCCGTTAACAAGAACTAGATCCGTCTCGCCAGAATACTTCCAGCGGCGATCGGATTGCAATTCGACCTTCCTGCGCAGATCATTAAAGGCCTTAGGGTCGAAGTACCATTCTCCTGAATTCTCACCACGGGCTAGATCATCAGGGCCACACAAAGGTCGAGCCCCTGTCTGACGCTCAAAGCTGCTCCCGCTCGTTGAGATGTAGTAACCAGGGAAGAACAGATCCCAGGTATCCCCCGTTCTATGGTCGAAATATCCGCCGCGCGCTGCGAGCGTACGAATCTCTTCGCTGTCTGGTTGAGCAAACAAAAATGCGAGAAGAAACGGCGTAACACACCGCGTCTTTTCTCGCGCTTCTATGTACTCCTGCTTAAGCTTCAGAAAATCGGGAGGAATCTCTCCGGGCCGCAAAGGAACCCCTCGGGCCCGCATTTTGGCCTTCCAGTCTCTTCTGTATTTTTTCTTCAAACTGAGCCGAGTTGCTACGGAAGCAGTATGCTGCTCTTGCTGACGCCTATGGAGTTGCCCCAATACCGTCCATGCTCGCGCGGGCTCTTTATCCCAGGAAATTGCTGGAATCATGTTATCGGGGCCCTTCTCTGCTGCCGGTGACCGTATGATCTCCAGGGAACATCGGATGGCCGCTGAGGACAACCTCTGCGTCCTGTGCTACAGAGTCCGCCGAGCCTCGACATTTCCCAGCCACATGAAGCCGGCCTCGAACTCCCAAGCGGTGGTCAGCGCACCATGGACAATCTGTGGACAGGAGCGGCCTAACCCAGCGCCGGTGAGGGCCCTGACCAGCCACTGTCCCTAGGACCGAAACGCCCTCCGGAGCCGTTGCTGTGACGGAATGTTGTGACTGTCCGCTGCCAAAGACGCTGCCTATATGTGAGCGAGGCTGACGAACCATCGCGTTTCTACCCCACCGAGGACCTTCCCGCGTCAGACTGCTGGGAGTGCTCTTCACGGGCCTGTGAGAGCCAGCACAGGCCCGTGAAGAGCCGCCGTCGGACGTAGTTACACACCGGGGGGAGCCGTGAGCGAGGCCGGGGGGACTCAGGTGACCGATCAGCGCAACAGCGACGAGCAGGACGCCCAACAGAAGCGTCGGGTGGTGCGCCGGCGGCGGGACATGGATTTCACGCCCGTGCGCAACGGCATGGATTTCCTGCTCAGCGCTTTCGACCACCTGAGCCAGCGCAACGGCGAGCCGGGCGCACGGGATTTGAAATATGCGGTTCTTCACCTGCAGGCGGCCGTCGAGGTGCTACTCAAGGCCCGACTGATCCGCGAACACTGGAGCCTTGTCTTCAGCGACCTGAACAAGGCGAAGAGGAGCGACTACGAGAAGGGCAGCTTCAACAGTTGCTCCGTTCTCGGTGCCGTTGACCGACTGAACAACATCGTCGCCCTGCAGATCACGAAGGAGCAGAGGCAGGCCATCGATAACCTGGCCGACACCCGCAATGCACTCACGCACCTAGGGCACACGGGCAGCGTCTACGCGGTCGAAGCCCAAGCCGCCGTGGTGCTCGACTTCCTGCTGACCTTCATCCACGAGGAACTGTGGCCCAAACTGACCAGCGAAGGCCCTTACGTATTGAACACCATGCACCAGCTCCGCGCCCGCCTGGGTGAGGTCAAGGCACTCGTCAAGCAACGATCCCAGCGACTGGAGAAGGAGCTGCAACCCCTGGCCGGCCACACGGTGCAATGTCCGGAGTGCCAACAATGGTCAGTCGTCCTCGGTGATGACCCAACCTGCCGCTTCTGCCTGATGGACTTCACTCCCTATGAGGCGGCGCAGTGGTACGCGGAGGATGGGTACGCCGCGAGCGACAAGCTGTCCCTCTGTCCGAGGTGCAACACACACACCGTCGTCATCGGCGCCAGCGTGGCACAGAACAAGAGGGCCGGTGCGGACATCTGCTTCGGATGCACTACCGAGTACACCAACTGGCGCCTATGCGAGGCGTGCGGTGAGTTCGTGCCTCCCGACAAGGAGCCGTCGATCTGTGATGGCTGCCTTGGCGACTACTACGAGCAGTTCTGAAAGTGGACGTTGGCGCCCCCTGTCGAATACGTGTCGAAGGCGCCGATCTATCGCGCTCAGCGTCCGTGGAGCACCAGGTCAGCAGGGATGCGCTGGCGATCACACCAAGCGCCTTCTAAGCGCTTGGCCGCAGGTTCGAGTCCTGCCGGGGGCGCCACCTGCCTTTCACCTGCGGAAACGCGTGAGGGGCTGTTTCATATTCAGATGCACATCGCTCTGCGAGCAGGCGCCCGCGCCTCTCCGCGATCGTGGGTAACGCTGTAGCACCGGGTAGCACACTTCGTTATCGTGGACAGCATGACAGCGCAGCCGGAGATCACACAGCGCGATCTGCGCACCCGCTCCAAAGAGATCATGGACGCCGTCCAGGGAGGACAGGCGTTCACCGTCACCCGCGACGGGCACCATATCGGCGAGCTGATCCCGCTCCGCCGCCGTCGCCGCTTCGTTCCCCGTGCCGAGTTCGCGGCCATGTCACGTACCGCCCCTGACATCTCGCTGGACGCCTTCCGTGACGACCAGGATGCCGTCGTCGAGCAGGAGTTGGACGACCCGTATGCCCGTTGAGCACGAGCAGGGCCTGCTCGACACCAACATCATGATCCTGCGCAAGTGGATCGACGCCGACGAGCTACCTGCCGAGATGGCCATCAGCGCCATCACCCTCGCGGAACTCTCCGCTGGCCCCCACCAGGTGCGCGGCGGCGAACAGAGCGACTACGACGAACACGTGGAGCGGGCCCGCCGCATGGACGTCCTGCAGCGCGCCGAGAACGAATTCGACCCCATCCCCTTCGACGTGGAGGCGGCCCGCATCTACGGCAGAATCTGCGCCGCGGTCGTCTCCGCAGGCCGCAAGCCCCGTCGCCGTGTGGCCGACCTGATGATCGCCGCCGTCGCGGCCGCCGAGGGGCTCCCCCTCTTCACCACCAACCCCGACGACTTCAAGGGCCTCGACGACTTGATCACCATCGTGCCCGTCACCCGGCCCGAGAACCCGCACGACCGGTAGTGCCACGTCGCCCGCCGGTCGTCGCGCACATCGTCCAGGAGCTTCTTCGCTTCAGCGACGGACAGGCACCGGCCGACGCGGTACCGCGGAGTCCGCACCTGCACCAGCTTCGCTACGTTGCGCTGAACCAGCTCCTCCCGGACCGCGTTACCGGCCACGGGCCCGTAGGGGCGTGCGTGGGGTGCTCCCATCCCGTCCACCGTCGACCCCGGCAGAGCCGAGCAGAAGCGGACCCTGGCGTCCAGGTCGTTCGTACAGTAGCGCGCTCCGCCTGGACGCCAGGAACCACGCCCGCTCCACGGTGTGTGGATCGACGGCGGACGGGATGAAGCCGGGGTAGTGGGGGGCTCAGGCGGGGTCCTCGTCGAGCACCAGCATGATGTGCTCATGCTCGCCGTACCGAACCGTCTCGGTTCGCCGGAAGCCGTGTTTCTCCAGCAGACGCACCGAGCCGGTGTTCCCCACAAAGGGGTCGGCGTGCAGGGGACGGGCCTTCTCCCGCTCCAGGAACAGCGCCAGTGCCTGCGTACCGATACCCCGTCCCCAGTACTGCCTGCCGAGCCAGTATCCGATGAAGCGCCGGCCCTCGCCCCACCACGCCACCACATTGCCCGCCAGTTCTCCGTCGACGGTGACGGCCTGCACGAAGACGGTGGGGTCCCCAAGGATTTTCGTCGTCCAGTGGGTCATGAAGGCTTCCCGTTCCCGGGGTGGGAACTTCGACCGCTGGACGGCTTCGGGATCGTGCTCCTGCGCGAAGAACTGCTCCAGATCGGCCTGTCCGACGTCTCTTAAACGCACCTGATCGCTCATGCCGATGGAGTCTGTCACCAGCCACTGACACTCCCGGGAGGAAGAAGTCGGTCGGCTGACATCAACAACTGACACCGACGGATGCGGACGCCACCGGCCAACACCGAGCAGTGCGGCCTGTATGACCGTGACTGACCGATCCATCCAGAGCTTCGGATCAGAAGACCCATCGAGGCTCCGTCGGCCGCGTGACGCATGCCCCACGTTGAATCTCAGTGATCAAGAGCTAGTCGCGCCGCCTCGCACCGTGGAATGTGCGGTGCAGTTCGCGGACCTCCGGCACCAATTCCGGGACCGGACCCTCCACCACCACACCAGGAGCTACCTGGTTGACTGGCAGAGGTCGCACTGGAGGTGCCGGCACCCCCAACTCGCCAAGCCACGCTGCTAGTTGCTCGGAAGAGGCTACGTACACGATGCGCCCGAGGCCAACCCAGGCGTGCGCGGCCGCGCACATCGGGCAGTGCTCGCCGGAGGTGTAGACGGTCGCGGCCGTCCGCTGCTCGGGCGTCAGGTGGGCGGCGGACCAGCGGGCCAGCTCGAACTCGGGGTGCCGGGTGTGGTCTCCAGAGGCCACCTCGTTGTGGCCCTCGGCGAGCACCAGGCCGTCAGCGCCCACCAGCACCGAACCGAACGGCTCGTCCCCCTTCGCCAGTGCCTCGGCCGCCAGCTCCACGCAGCGGCGCAAGTACGGCAGTTGGGCATCCGTCGCCATGACGTACGGTCCTCCTCACCTCACGATCTTCGGGCGCAGCATACGTCCGCCCGTGGCGACCGGGGAGGTGTACCTGCAGGGCGGCCGCACATACGAAACGCGGAAGCCCCGGTCCCTCCCCCGACGATCAGGGGACTCCGGGGCTGTCCAGCTGTCACCAGACGTGCGTGAGGATCCTGCCCATCTTGACGTCGTACGCCGTCACCACCACGCGGCGCCCACACGCACCTTTTGAGTGATCTGCACGACGTCACGCCGCACGTTCGAAGGCCGTCTCCAGGACCTACGCGTACCGGTAGATGGAGCTGTGGTCCTCCATTTCCGCGGGTGTCACGCCCCACGGCGGCATCTTCTCGTGTCGCGCGATGATCCGGCCGCGCTGGGGGTCGCCCTGGCCGGGAGGGTTCTTGGGGAGATAGCGGGCGTCGCGATGGCGCCGCTGCCAGCGGGACCACACGAGGTCGACGAAGGCGTGGTGCATCCAGAAGACCGGGTCGTTGACGGAGGCGCCGCCCGCCATGTGGCCGCCGACCCATCGGTGGACCCGGTTGTGGTTGCGCCACGACAGGGGGGCGCGCCCCTGCCCCCACCCCTCCAGCCTGTTGCGGAACCCTTTGGTGGAGACGGAGTTCCAGGGGGCCGTGTCGTAGACCGGATCCGCGAGGGCGGTCTCCAGATCAGCGGGTGTGGGCAGGGAGATGGGGTCCCGGGGGCGGCCCAGGTCCCGCATGAGGTAGTCGGCGTCGGTGAAGCTTTCCTTGATGGGCCAGTTGCCGTGCTGGTAGGCGAAGGGGCCGGTCATGACCTGCCGGTCGGAGCGTCGACCGGTGCCGCCGAGCAGGTCGTCGGTCCACGGGACGGCCGTCGAGGTGCGGTCGCGCGTCCAGTCCCAGTACGGCAGGGTCACCGAGTCGTCCACGCGGCGCAGCGCCCGCTCCATGCCCAGCAGCAACCTGCGGTGCCACGGCAGGAAGGAGGGGGTCATGTGGGCCGCGCGCAGGCCGCCCTCACCGTCGGGGACGTAGTACTTGATGTGCATGCGCACGAAGTCGTCGTACTCACCGCGGCGTTTGACCTCGATGAGCGCGGCGACGAACCGGCGCCGCTCGGACGGCGTGAGCTTGCTGACGTCCTTACGCGTGTACACCATGCTGATGGCCCCCCTGTGTTCCCCGGCCGCCGCTCGGCGTACCGCTGTCACCCGTGTGGGCGCCGCTTGAGTCCCACACGCCCAACCGTGCGGTGCCGAGTTCGTCGACGGCCGCGCGCGCCGCGGCGAGCGGTGTCGGATACGACTGGTAATGGTCGATCATGGTCATCCAACTGCCGTCCACGCGCCGCATCAGGTGCAGTGGCCGGCCGTCCACGGTGACGTGCCACGCGTCGGAGGTGTCGTCCCCGGCCCGCGGGTCGTCGTGTCTGCCTCCGACGATGCGCCGTCCGCGATACGTCTCGTCGAACCCCGGGTCGTCCTGCGAGAGCAGCGCGGCCAGGACCGGGGCGAGCGTCGCACCGGCCGCGGACGCGACCAGCCCCCGCAGGAGCAGCCTCCGCCTGGCGGACTTCGGGGAGGTGACGACGGGAGTGGGGCACGGGGGCGCGGTCAAGGGCGAGGCGTCGACCCGGAGTGTCGGGGAGTCGGCGGCGGGCCTCGTGGAGTCGGCCTCCGTGGAGAGGGCCGTGGAACTCGCGGAGCGAGGCGTCGTGCTGTTCGCCGATCCGGTCATGGCTTCCCCCTGACCGGACCTCGACGACCGCCCACGGGCCATGGCGCGCAAGGGGGTTGTGAGACGGCGACGGAGGCGAAACCGACCATCAGGACGTCGGAGGGCGTTTCGCTGGTGGTTGAGGTCACCGCGGCACCCTACTGACGTTCCGGTACACACTCGGACTTTCTCTCACTCGAAAGAGCCACTCGCGTCGAGATAACCACACGAAAGAGGGGTTCACGGTGCGGCGGTCGGTACTGCTGGCGGGTGGGACCGGTACGGGCGAGCACGGACATCCGGCAGGCAACGCAGAGGGCCGGCTCCCCTCCGCGCGGAATCGCAACGCAGAGGGCCGGCTCCCCTCCGCGCGGAATCGCAACGCAGAGGGCCGACTCCGCTCGGCGCGGAATCGGCCCTCTGCCACGTACCACCGGGAAATGCCAGAAGCGCTGCGAATCAGGAGGCGGCAGGCATCGCGTCCGGAGTGGTTGTCAGCCCTGCAGCGGCAGGCCACCCACCAGCGGGGTGCCGTTACTGAGAGCCGTGCTCGAGCGGTTGACCGCCTTCAGCAGCAGCTCCTTCTTCTTCTTGACGTCGAGCGCATCCGACGACTCGAGCGGCTGCACGTGCACGGGCCCGTTGTTGAGGGTGGTCACCGCTTCGTTGAGGCTCTCGTGCGCCAGGTCGGTCGCACTGAGGGCGAACGCTGGCGCGGCACCGGCGAGGACCAGGGACCCGGTAAGGACAGCGGCAGCCTTCAGAGACTTCATCGTGTTCCTTTCTTCGACGACCCGAGTCGCCGGAGAGAATTTCTGACGCCGTGCACAACGAGCGCCGACCGGTCCGGAAACCCTGCGCGGGAAAGATGCCGAGTCCTCATATGAGATCCCCGAAACCTCTCTGAAGGACCTCGTTCAGGTGCTTCAGCTGCTGGGCCAACTGGGTGACGTCATCTCAGGTGACCGCCCGGAAGCGGCGGTTGACCAGATACCGCCGCCGCACCGCCGCCGGCTCCGACCCGCCCGCATTTCCGCCTCACCCATACCGATAAGACAATTTCGGAAAAATCCGACTTCACCGATCCAACACACTTGCCGGGCTTAACATGATTACCGCCGATAGCGGCTAGAGTGGCGCGGGCTTCCGGCGCGCCGATGTCGCGCGCCCCTCGCCTTCGTGCTGGCCCCTCTGAAACACCGAACCTTTCCCGAAAGGGCAACGCCGTCATGCGTAATTCCCTAGCCCCCCTGGTGCGCCGTGCGACCGTGGGCGCCCTCGCCCTCGCCGGCATCTGGGCTCCCTCCGGTGCCCTGGCGGTCACGCCCGTCGCACCGCCGTCGCCGGAGGCGGGCCGTGTCGCATTCGCCCAGCGCTACCACGCGCTCCAGCACGGCGGCATCGTCCGCGCGGCCAACGTCTCCATCAGCTGCCGTACGCCGCAGGAGGCCCGCGGATTCGCGCCGTCGCCGACGCGCTCCTGCCCGGCCGCGCGTGAGGGCATGGCCGGAGTGAACGGCGACTTCGACATGGCCTACGTCGATGTCGACAAGGACCCGAACACCTACAACTCCTCCGGGGCCGAGGTCCGTCTGCCCAAGGGCTCACGGGTCAGCTACGCCCGCCTGTACTGGGGCGGCAACCTGCGCGTCGGCGAGCAGAAGCTGCCCAAGGACAACGGGCGGGTGCTGATCGCCGAACAGGGCGGGGAGTACCGGGAGGTCCTCGCGGACACGGTCGTCGGCCACCGCGCGGCGCATGGCGCGGACGCCTTCCAGGCCTCGGCGAACGTCACGAAGCTGGTCCGGGAGAGCGGGCCGGGTGTGTACACCGTGGCGCAGGTCAACGTGGCGAAGGGCAAGTCGAAGGCCGGCGCGTGGGGTGGCTGGACGCTGGTGGTGGCGTACGAGAACGCGAAGTCGCCGCTGCGGCACCTCGCCGTCTGGGACGGCTTCGACGCGCTGAAGTCCGGCACGGCGCAGGAGGTCCGGCTGCCCGGGCTGCGTTTCCCGAAGAACGCGGGCGGCCGTGCGGGCCTGGTGACCTACGACGGTGACCGCGGCGCGAAGGGCGACTCCCTCACCCTCACGACCACCCACGTACGTTCCGCCCCCGCGCCCCGACGCACCACGGTGACCGCCCTCACCAACGCCGGCAACCCCCGCGACGACGTCCTGAACTCCACGATCAGCGAGCCCGGGAAGGTGCAGTCGCAGCGCGTGCCCGCCTACAACGGCACCCTCGGCTACGACTCCGACGTCTTCGACCTCAAGCCGGGACTGCGGCACGGCGGTGACCACCTGGCCTTCCGGCTCGTTTCGCAGCGGGACGCGGCTTGGACCGGCGTGCTCTTCGTCGCCGTCGACGCCAAGCGGTGAGACGCGTTCCCCCCGTTCCGAGTGCCAGCGTGAGCCGAGGACATCGCACATGCATCCGCCACCGTCCGACTCTCGATCGCGTGTCCTTCACCTCACCCAGCCCGTGAACGGCGGGGTCGCCCGCGTCGTGACGGACCTGGTACGGCAGCAACTCGCGGCCGGTCTGGCCGTCACGGTGGTCTGCCCCGACGGGGCGCTCAGCGCCGAACTCCGGCCGCTGGGCGCGGACGTACGGCACTGGCACGCCACGCGGTCACCGGGTCCGTCACTCGTGCGGGAGGTACGACACCTCGCACGAGTGATCGACGAGGTGTGCCCCGATCTGGTGCACGCGCACAGCGCGAAGGCGGGGCTCGCCGGGCGGCTGGCCGTGCGGGGGCGCATCCCCACCGTGTTCCAGCCTCACGCCTGGTCCTTCGAGGCCGTCGGCGGGGCCACCTCGGCGCTCGCGCTGGCGTGGGAGCGGTGGGGGGCACGCTGGGCCTCCCGCACGGTGTGCGTGAGCGAGGCGGAGCGCACGACCGGTGAGCGTGCCGGGATCAGTGGACGGTGGAGTGTCATCCCCAACGGCGTCGACCTGCGGCGCTTCGGCCCCGCCCCGGTCGGCACCGCGCGGGCCGGACTGAGCCCGTTGCACGCGGTCGATCCCGGCGCGCCGCTCGTGGTCTGCGTCGGGCGGCTGTGCCGGCAGAAGGGGCAGGACGTCCTGCTGGCGGCGTGGGACGCCGTCGCCGGCCGGGCGCCCGGCGCGCGTCTCGTCCTGGTCGGCGACGGGCCGGACCGCGACCGGCTGCGGGTGAGGGCGCCGGAGTCCGTGCTGTTCGTGGGAGCCGTCACCGACGCGGCCCCCTGGTACCGGGCGGCCGATCTCGTGGTTCTGCCGTCCCGTTGGGAGGGCATGGCGCTGGCCCCGCTGGAGGCGATGGCCTGCGAGCGGCCCGTGGTGGTCAGCGACGTCGACGGTGCCCGCGAGAGCCTGCCTCCCGCGCTGGCCGCCCGCTGCCTGGTGCCGCCCGAGAACCCGGCGGCGCTGGCCAGGGCCGTCACCGAATTACTGCTCGACCCGCGGCTGCGCGAGTCGCTCGGCCGCCAGGGGCGCCGGTACGTCCTGTCCTCGCACGACGTGCGGCACACCGCCGAGGCGGTCACGGACGTCTATCGCGACCTGATCAGCCTGCGGCCCGCACCAGGTGTCGTGCCCCCAGAGCCTAGGGAGTCGATCCACTCGTGACCGCGGAAAGCGCCCTGTCCTCCCCCGGCGCAGAAACCCGGGATCACCCACTCCCGCCCGTCGCGATGATGCCGCCTCGCGGCGCCGCACCGGGTCTACGTTTCACCCCCCGCAGGCCGCCCGCCCGGCCGGCCCCGCCGATGTCCCTGCTCGTCGCGGACGGCACGGCCGCCCTGCTGGGCGCCGCCACCCTGGCCGTGACTCAGTTCCGTCCGCTCCCCTCGGCCCTCCTGGTGGCCGCGTCGCTGGTGCTGCGACCGCACCGCACCCGCCCGTCGCCGCCGGGGGCCCTGGACGAACTGCCCACCGTCTGCGGCCGGACCGCGCTGGCCTGGCTCGCCCTCGCGACGCTCGTGGCGGCGTACCGGCCGGATCAGGCGCTGTCCGCGCGCGACTTGCTGGTGGGCTTCGTCGTGCAGGCGGCGGCGGGTTGCGCGCTGCGCGGCACCGTGCACGCGAGGTGGCGCGCGGCGCTGCTGCGCCATCCGCACGCCGCGCTCGTCATCGGTCCGGCGGCGACCGCGCAGCGCGTGGCCGCCGCCGTGCTGCGCCATCCGCAGTGCGGAGTGCGGCCGGTGGGGGTCGTGGCCGAACGGCAGGACGGCGCCGAGGGACTGCCGGTCCTGACGACCGGTGCGGAGGTCGAGCGGGCGGTCGTGCAGAACGGCGTGCGGACCGTGCTGGCCGTCCACCCCTCCGTGCGGGCCCAGCAGGGACGGCTGCTGCGCGCGCTGGCCGAGCGGGGCTGCGTGGTGTGGGAGCTCGATGCGGAATCCCCGTCGTACGCGACCCAGGAACGGCTGGCCGGATTCCCCTGCCGGCGTCTGGAGATGTCCGCGACGCACCGCGGCAGCGCGGGCAAGCGGATCCTGGATGTCCTGGTGTCGGGGACGCTGTTGCTGCTGGTCAGCCCCCTGTTGCTGGTCTGCGCGGTGGCGCTGCGGATCACCGACGGGCCGGGCGTGGTGTTCCGTCAGGAGCGCGTCGGCAAGGGCGGGGAGCCCTTCACCCTGCTGAAGTTCCGCACGCACCGCCCGGTCGACGAGCATGAGGCTGCGACCCGGTGGAGCGTGGCCAACGAACACGAGATGAGCTGGTTCTGCCGCATGTTGCGGCGCACCTCGCTCGATGAACTGCTCCAGCTGTGGAACGTGCTCCGGGGCGACATGAGCCTGGTCGGACCACGGCCCGAACGCCCTTACTACGTCGCGCAGTTCAGCCGGACCCACCCCGGTTACGCGGCCCGTCACCGCTCACGGACCGGCATCACCGGCCTCGCCCAGATCCATGGGCTGCGCGGCGACACGTCCATCGAGGACCGCTGCCGGTTCGACAACGTCTACATCGACGACTGGTCGTTGTGGCAGGACGTGTGCATCCTGTTGCGCACCGCGGCCACGTTCGTGCGCCCGACGGGGAGCTGAGAGCCGGTGAGCCTCGCACTGACGCTGCTGGCGCGCCGGGGCATCCTTGTGACGCCGGTGCTGCCCGTGGTGGCCGTGCTCATCCTGCTGGCGGTGCCGCTGTCCCCGAACGGCGACGCCGGCCCGGGGCCCGCCGACGCGGTGTCCGGGCTCGTGGTGCTGTACTGCGCGATCCGTCTCGTACGGGACGGGCGGCGGGACCTGTCGCGTACGGCCGCCGTGGTGCTGGGCCTGCCGGTCGTCGGGCTGGCCCTGGCCGCCGCGGGATCGTACGCGCCCGGAGCCGGGGCCGCCGGACTGGTCCGCTATCTGCAGATCTTCGTGCTCGTCCCGGCGGCGGTCCTGTTGCTGATCCGCGACCGGGGCGACTTCCGGCTGCTGACCTGGTCGTTCGTGGGGATCGCGTTCGTGCAGGGGGCCGTCGGGGTGCACCAGTACGTCACCCGGACCGGCGCCTCGTACCAGGGCGAGCCGATCCGGGCGGTCGGCACGTTCGGGCCGCAGGACGTGATGGGCATGGCGACGGTGGTCGCCATCGGCCTGGTGTGCGCGCTGGGCCTCGCACTGGGGCGGACGTCCGTACGGCAGCGGACCGTCGCCGCGCTGTGCGCGCTGGCGCTGCTGCTGCCGCTGGCGGTGTCGTTCAGCCGGGGCGCGTGGATCGCGACGGCGGTGACCTGCACGGCGCAACTGGCGCTGGCCGGGCTGCGACGCGCCCTCAAGGTGACCGCGGTCGTGGTCGCCGCGGGCGTGGTGCTGGTGGGCGGCCTCGGTGTCGGTACGGCGCTGCTGCAGGAGCGGATCGACAGCATCAGCCAGGTCGCCGACTCCCCCGACCAGTCCGTCGTCGACCGTTACACGATGTGGGCGGCCGCGACCGACATGTGGCGCGAACACCCGCTGACCGGCGTCGGGTTGAAGGGCTTCCCCGAATACCGGGACGCGTACGCCTCACCGGCGCTGTCGTCGTTCAGCGACACGGAGGGCGCGGGGGCCGGGTACCGGAGGCAACCCCTGCTGTCACCGCACAACATGTATCTGCTGGTGCTCAGCGAGCAGGGCCTGTTCGGGCTGCTGGCCCTCGCCGGGAGCTGGCTGGCCCTGCTGGTCTGCGGGCTGCGGGCGTTGGTGCGGACACGCAGGCAGGGGGCGCACGGACTCGACTGCGGGCTCGTCGCCTGCGGGTTGCTGATCTGGAAGCTCACCGACTTCCTGTACGCCGACATCGGCGGCCCCTCCACCGTGCTGACCGGCGTGTGCTTCGGGCTGGTGGCGTGGTGGGCGCTGGCCGGGAGCGGCGAGGCGGAGACCGGGACGCCGGCTCCGGTGGACGCGGGCGTCGAGAGGGCCGTGGCTCGATGACCGTGACGCCGCGGGCTGCGGGGCGCGGGGCCGACACGGTCGGCGCACCCCCGGCGCGGGCCACCGCGCCGCCCGTGGACGGCACCGACCTCACCGCGCCCACCCGGAGGTTCCTCGCCAAGGCGACCCTGATCACGGCGTCGCTGTCGGTCGCTGGGGCACTGCTCGGCCTGATGCGGGACCAGACGCTTGCGCAGCTGTTCGGGGCGGGCACCGAGACGGACGCCTTCCTGGTCGCGTGGACCGTGCCGGAGTTCGCCGCCACGCTGCTCATCGAGGACGGGCTGGCCATGGCGCTGATCCCGGCGTTCAGCTTCGCCCTGGTCCGGCGCGCTCAGGGGGCCGCCGGCGACCCGGTCCGTTCCCTGGTCGCCAGCACCCTGCCCCGGCTGTTGCTCTGCTTCGTCGCCGTGTCCGCGCTCATCATCGGCGCGGCCCCCTACCTGGTCGAGGCCCTGGCGCCCGGCCTGCCCGATCCGCGCCTCGCCGCCGACTGCATCCGGCTGACGGCGACCTGTGTCCTGAGTTTCGGGCTCGCCGGGTACTGCAGCGCGGCACTGCGCGCGCACCGCCGCTTCCTGCCGCCGGCCGCGATCTACGTGGCGTACAACACCGGCATCATCACCACGATGTTCCTGCTCGGCGGCACTTGGGGCGTGCGCGCGGCGGCGGCCGGGGTGGCGGTGGGCGGCGTCCTGATGGTGGCGGTGCAACTACCGTCCCTGTGGCGCCAGTTGAGGAGTCACCCGTCCGCTCCCAGCGGGGTCGCGGTCGACGCGCCCCCGAAGAACCTGGGGCTGATCAGTGCCGTTCTCGTCTTCGCCATGTGCCGCCAGTCCCAGGTGCTGATCGAACGCTTCCTCGCCTCCACCCTTCCGGCCGGGGCCATCTCGTACCTCAACTACGCGCAGAAGGTGGCTCAGATCCCGATGACCCTCTCGCTGATGCTGTGCACGGTCACCTTCCCGGTGGTGACGCGGGCGCTCGCCGACGGCGACCTGGAACGGGCCCGTGCCCGCGTCGAGCGGGACCTGGCACTGGCGTCCTGCATGGTGCTCGCCGGCGCGGCCGTGGTGATCGCCTGCGCCCCGCAGATCATCGCGATCCTCTTCCAACGGGGCGCCTTCACCGCGCAGGACACGGCGGTGACGGCGGGCGTCATGCGCGTCTACGCCCTCGGACTGCTCGGCCAGACCCTGGTGGGGGTTTTGATGCGCTCGTACTTCTCGGCGGGCCGGCCCGCCTGGTATCCGACCGTCGCGATGGCAGCGGGCCTCGGCGCGACCTTCTGGATCGGGGCGGGGACGGTGGGCTCCTGGGGCGTGTCGGGGATCGCCACCGCCAACGCCGCCGGCATCACCGTCACGGCCGCGCTGCTGCTCGTCGGCCCGAAGGGCACACCGAAGGGCACGCCGAGGGGCACACCGAGGGGGCAGGCGGGCGCCCGCGGAGCGCGAAGGCGCCAAGGGCCGGGCGCGGAGACCGCACCGAATCCGCCCGCGCGCCGCGGGCGGGGTTCCCGGGGCCGCCACCGGGCCGCTCACCGCAGGCCGAAGGCGCGTGCGAGAGCCGCGCGGTACAGCGGCTCGCGCGGGGTCCCGATCCGCACCCGACAGGTGCTGTCGGAACTGAGCGGGCTGGTGCTGACGGCGGGGGTCGCGACCGCCGCGGGGACGGTCGCCGCGGGCACGCCCCAGTCCCAGGTGGTGGGCCTCGCGGCCGGATGCGTGACCGTTGCCGCCGTCTTCCTCGTGCTCGGCCTGGCCCTGGAGATCCAGGGCTGCACGTCCGCGCTTCATTCCGTACGCACCGTCACACGAAGGCTGAGGCATGGTCGCTCCAGTTGAATCCGCCGGTACCGACAGCCGCCCCGCTGCACGGCCCGGCCCCATCCCATGGGTGGCGATGTACCACTCCGTGGGCGACTGCTCCGACGACCCGTACCGCATCACGGTCACACCCGAGCGGCTGGGAGGGCAGCTGGCCTGGCTGCGCCGACGCGGGCTGCGCGGCGTGTCCCTGCGCGAGCTGTTCGCCGCCCGCGCCCGGGGCGAGGGGCGGGACCTGGTCGGGCTCACCTTCGACGACGGATACGCCGACTTCCTCGACCACGCCCTTCCGGCGCTGCACCGATGGAACTGCGGTGCCACCCTCTTCGTCCTGCCCGGGCGGCTCGGCGGCGTCAACTCCTGGGACCCGCTCGGCCCGCGCAAGCCGCTGATGACCGCCGACGGCATCCGACGCGCGGCCTCGGCGGGCGTGGAGATCGGCTCGCACGGTCTGACGCACGTCGATCTCACCCGGGCCGACGACACCACCCTGCACGCCGAGGTCACCGACAGCAGGACACAACTGGCGGAGCTCATCGGCGCGCCCGTCGACAGCTTCTGCTACCCGTACGGCACGGTCGACGAGCGCGCCGTCACCGCCGTGCGCGAGGCCGGGTACCGCTACGCCTGCGCCATCGACCCCGGGCCCCTGACCGGCCCGCACGCCCTGCCCCGTCTGCACATCGGCCAGAACGACACCGCCTGGCGGCTGCACCTCAAGCACAAGCTGCACCGACTGCGCCGACGCCCCGTAGAGGGCCTGTGACCATGAAGGTTCTGCACATCATCACCGGCCTCGGTGTCGGCGGCGCCGAACAGCAGCTCCGGCTGCTGCTGCGGCACCTCACCGCCGACTGCGAGGTGGTGGCCCTCACCAACCCGGGCAGCGTGGCCGACGGCCTGATCGCCGACGGCGTCCGCGTGCACCACCTGGGCATGGACGGCAACCGCGACCTGTCGGCGCTGCCCCGCCTGGTCCGCCTGATCCGCGCGGGCGGCTACGACCTGGTGCACACCCACCTCTACCGCGCCTGCGTCTACGGCCGGCTGGCCGCCCGCCTGGCCGGCGTCCGGGCCGTGGTCGCCACCGAACACTCCCTCGGCGACTCCCAGATGGAAGGCCGGAAGCTGACGGCGGGGGTCCGCGCGCTCTACCTCGCCAGCGAGCGCCTCGGTTCCGCCACGGTCGCCGTCTCCCCCGCGGTCGCCGACCGTCTCCGCCGCTGGGGCGTGCCCTCCCCGCGCATCGAGGTCGTCCCCAACGGCATCGACGTGACCCGTTTCCGCTTCGACCCGTCCCGGCGCCACCACACCCGCCGACGCCTCGGCCTGCCGGAGGACGCCTACGTCGTCGGCGCGATCGGCCGGCTCAGCGCGGGCAAGCGCTTCGACGTCCTGATCCAGGCGATGACCCGACTGCCGGACGACCACTGGCTGTTGCTGGTCGGCGGCGGCCCGGAGGAGAGCGTCCTGCGCCGCACGGCGTACGAGGCCCACGTCGCCGACCGCGTCCTGTTCACCGGCGAACGCCCCTACGTCCCCGACGGCTCCCCCGGCCCCGACCTGCCCTCCCTCACCTTCGCCATGGACCTGCTCGCCTCCCCCTCCGAGGACGAGTCCTTCGGGCTGGCGGTCGTCGAGGCCCTGGCGTCGGGGCTGCCCGTGCTCTACGGCTCCTGCCCGGCGATCGAGGAACTCCCCCCGCAGGCAACCACCGGTGCCCGGCGGGTGCGCGGCGGCCCGGAGGCGTACGCCCGTGCCGTGGCCGGGGTGCGCGCGGGCGGGCCGCGGCCGCGTACGGCGCCGGACGCCGCCCACCGCTACCACATCACCCGCAGTGCCGCCCGGCTCATGAACGTGTACGCGACGGCACTGTCCAGATCATCGCCCCCCTCACCCCAGGGAGCCAGTTCGTCATGACCGACAACCACGCCCGACTCCACCGGCAGCCCGGCCCCCTGGGCCGCACCGGAATCCTGCGGCCCTGGTCGCTGCTCGCGGCCGGCGCGCTCGCCGGCGGCCTGGTCGGCGGCACCTACGGGACGCTCAAGGACCCTACGTACACGGCGACCAGCTATGTCGTCGCGGTACCGACCTCGAAGTCCGACCCGGCCTCCGCACTCGGTTTCGCCCAGGCGTACGGCCGTGCCGCCACGCAGCTGGCGGTGCTCGGGGACGCGCAGACCTGGGCCAGAGTGCCGGTCCCGACGCTGCGGCGGAGCGTGCGGACCGTCACCTCGCCGGACGCCCCGATGGTCGCCGTATCGGCCACCTCCCCGCGCCCCGGCCTCGCCGCCGACATGGCCAACGCGGTCACCCGCGCGCTGACCCGGCACGCCAACGCGACCAAGAACACCACCCACGTCGAACTCGTGCTGTTCTCACGAGCGGTGCGGCCGACCGACCCGACGTCCGCGTCACCGGTGGTGACCGCTCTGGTCGGCACCAGCGCGGGCGGGCTGCTCGGCGGTCTGGCGCTGCTCGTACGGCCGCGGCGGACCGAGGACGACCACCTGTCCCGCCCCGCCTCGGTGCCCGGCCCGGCCTCCGCCGCCGATGTGCACGGACAGCGGTGACGGTGACGTACACGACGGAACTCGTCACCGACCCCCGTGCCTTCGCCGAGGTGGCCCCTGACTGGGGGCGGCTGTACGAGCGGTGCGGCGCGGCGACCCCGTTCCAGAACCACGCCTGGCTGCACTCGTGGTGGCTGTCGTACGGCAAACCCGGCCGACTGCGGCTGGTGCTCGTGCGCGAGGGCGCCGAACTCGTCGCCGCCGCACCGCTGATGCTCCGGCGTGTCCCGGTTCCCACGCTGGTACCGCTGGGCGGGCCCATCTCCGACTACGGGGACGTCCTCATCGACGACAGCCGGACGGAGGGGGCGGCCACCGTCCTCGCCCAGGCACTGTCGGCCGCGGCCCGCACCGCGCTGATCGACTTCCGTGAGGTGCGGCCGGGCAGCGCGGTCGAGCACGTCTACGACCGCTGGAGCGGGCCGCGCCGACGGATGCCGGACTCGCTGTGTCTGGAGCTGCCCGCCGTGCCCATGGACGAGTTGCTGTCGCGGCTGCCGTCCGGCAAGGCCCAGCGTGCCCGCGCCAAGCTGCGCAAGCTGCGGTCACTCGGCGTGGAGCGGCACGTCGTGGCACCGGACCAGGTCGGGGCGGCACTTGAGCGGCTGCTCGAACTGCACCGGCTGCAGTGGCAGGGCAGGAGGGTGACGTCGGAGCATCTGCAGACGCGTTTCTGCGAGCACCTGGTGCGTTCGGTGGGACCGATGGCGCGCTCCGGCGACGCGGTGGTCACCGAATTCCGGCTCGACGACGAGGTGGTGGCCGTGGACCTCACGCTGCGGTCGCCGCGGCTCACGGGCGGGTACCTGTACGGCGCCCATCCGCGCCTGCGGGAACGCAAGGCGGACGTGGCGGTGATGCTCCTCGACGCGTGCACCCAGCACTCGGCGACCGGCGGACCGGGCACGCTCAGCCTGTTGCGCGGCGACGAGCCCTACAAGCACCACTGGCGTCCCGAACCCGTCGCCAACCAGCGGCTGCTGCTGGCCCGGCGACGCACCGCCCCGTTGATGTCGGCGGTGATCGGCGACGTGGCCGCGCGTCGGCGGGGCAAGGAGTTGCTGAGTCGCGTCCAGGAGTGGACCGGTGACGGCGGTCCCCCAGGACCCGCCGTCACCGGCGAGCGCTACCGGGTCCTCGACCACCTGTCGAGAGGCAGGCACGCCTGGCGGCGGAGCCAGAACTCGGCCCAGTCACCGAGGCGCAGCGGCGAACAGCCCAGCGGACGCAATGACGCGGGAGGTGCGGTGGGGGCGGGCAGCGTCGCCGGTTCGTCGGTTCGGCCGAAGAGGACGGATTGATAGACCTGGGAGGAACCGGGGTTGGCCGGGCACTGCCAGACACCGTGCGGACAGTAGTCGGTCAACGTGTTGTACAGCGGCTTGTGTTCATCGATCCAGGCGAGCATCCGCCGCATGTACTCGGCGTTGTCGCCATTGCGGAAGAGCCCCCATTCTGGATAGGAAATAGGCTTGTTGTGGGATTGTGCGAAGTCCACATGCGCTTGAAGTCCGTAGGGCTCCGTCACCTGTTCGTCGAACGAAATTCCCCGCGGCTGGTCGTACGCGTCCATGCCGATGATGTCTACGGTGTCGTCCCCCGGATAGCACTCCGTCCAGGGAATCGCGTCCCGGCCGCGGCTCGGCGTGAAATCGAACCGGAATTCCTGGCCCGGCACCGAACGCATGGCGTTGACGATGTTGTTCCAGTACGTCTTCCAGGCCTCCGGGTCGGGCCCGCAGCGATGGGTGTAGGTCGTGCCGTTCATCTCCCAGCCGAGCACCAGGACCGTGTCCGGCACGCCCAAGGCCACCAGCCGCTCGCCGAGGGCGCGGAAGTGCTGATCGAAGCGTCCGTCGGCGCCCTCCCGCAGCAGCCACGCGACCTCGCCGTCGGAGACGCCCTCCTCGTTGCGCTCCAGCATGGGCACGTTGAGGACGAACATCCGGTCGTCCTTCGCCTTGCGCCAGCGCGCCCACCCGTCGAGGAAGTCGGGAGCGCCCTCGATGTTGCTCCAGCGGTCGCCGGGCAGATAGCTGTGCCCGACGCGCAGTTCGGCACCGCCCAGCCACCGGCTGAGTCTCGACATGCGCGCGACGCCCGGGGTTCCGGAGTCGAGGAAGGCACCGAACGCGGGGCTCTGCTCGCCGGGTACCGGGGCCGTCTGCACGCCGGAGGAAGGGACCGAAGCGCCCGGCTGCGGTGGCTCGATGCGGGAGGGGTCGGCGGTTGCCGGTGTGAGCACGGGCTGCTGCGCTGCCGGGGGGAACGCGGTTTCCTGCGATGCCGGGGGGAGCGCGGCCTCCTGGGGCGCCGGGCTGAGTACGGCCTCCGGCGGTGCCTGCGGCGTGGCCGGCTCGGTCGCCGCGGGCGCCGTCTGCGCCATGGGGGCCGGGAGGACCGGAGTCGGAGCGTAGGGATCGGGGAGCGGTGGCATCCCCGCGAAGCTGGCGCCGGAGGCCAGCGTGGTGGAGAGGGCGACTGCCGCGGCGACGACCGTCAGCCGCCTGGTCCGGGCCCGGCGATGCTGTGGAACCATGCCTGCTTCTCTCCCCGCTCTCGCGCTGTCCTCTGCCTTTTTTCTGCTTCTGCCGCTGATTGTGCCGCTGATGTTCTTCTGCCTTTGTCGTCGGTCTACTGACAACCAGTCACATGAAGTTAGTCACACAAAATGGAATATCGCCACCGGCCTTACGGCTTTCGAGTACCTCGCTCCCCTGTAAGGGTGAGCCGATCCGAAGGAATGAAGCCTGTGCCACTGCTCGACACCCGCGTTCCCGCCGTTCTGCTGCGGATCGACCGGAATCCCTTTCACCACGGAACGCTCGGCGCCGTGCGCTCGCTCGGCAGAGCGGGGGTGGAGGTGCATGTGGTCGCCGATTCCACGGGAAGTCCCGTGACCAGTTCGCGCTTCGTCCGTGAAATGCACCCCCCGCCGCCGCCCGGGGCGTCCCCCGGCGAGATCGCCGACGTGCTGCGCCGGGTTGCCGAGCGGGTCGCGCGTCCCGCCGTCCTGGTCCCGATGGACGACGCGAGCGCGGTCGCCGTGTGCCGTATGCGCGAGGAACTCGCCCCCTCTTATCTGCTGCCCGCCACGCCAGGCGCACTGCCCGAACGTGTCGCCGACAAGGCCGAACTGGCCCGCGTATGCGCGTCGGTGGGCATCCCGCACCCGGTGACGCTGGTCCCGGACAGCCTGGCGCGGGCCGTCGACGCGGCCCGGCATCTGGGTCTGCCGATGGTGGCGAAGTGGAGCCGGCCCTGGCTGCTGCCTTCGGGGAGCGGACTGCACAGCACGGTGCTGGTGAAGTCCGTGGAGCAGGCGCGGGCGCTGTATCTGCGCGTTGAGGAGGCCGGCAGCCCGCTGCTGCTGCAGGCGTATCTGCCGCCGGGCCGGGACCGCGACTGGTTCTTCCACGGATACGCCGACCGCTCCTGCGCCGTGCGGGCGGGCGGTCCGGGGCGCAAGCAGCGGGCCTGGCCGCGCGGGGCGGGCCTGACCGTGGTGGGCCGCTGGACGGACAACCCGCAGGTGCGGGCGCTCGCCGAGCGGCTCACCGGCGAGTTGGGCTACCGCGGGATCTTCGACCTCGACTTCCGGCTGTGTGGCACGACGGGCAGCTACCACCTGCTCGACTTCAACCCGCGTCCCGGTGCCCAGTTCCGGCTCTTCTCCGACACGGCCGGACTGGACGTCGTCCGCGCCCTGCACCTCGACCTGACCCACCGGCAGCTCCCGGCGGGGGCGCCGATGGTGGGGCGGTCGTTCGTGGTGGAGAACTACGCACCGCTCGCCGCGCTGCGGCCCGCGCCCCGCGGACGCGAACTGGCCTGGCACGCCCCGGACGACCGGGCTCCCGGCCGGGCGATGCGGGCCCTGTGGTTCCGTCATGTGACCCGCCGGTTGCGAGAGCGGCTGCGCGCGGTCCCGTCCGCGCCCGGGCCGGCCCGGGTGGGCCGCCAGGCGGGCGCACCGTCCCTGTCCGACGAAGAGAACGCGAGAAGTCACTGATGTACGACTTGCTGGTGGTGGGCGCCGGCCCGTACGGCCTGTCCATCGCGTCACACGCGGCGGCCGCAGGGCTGAACCTGCGGATCCTCGGGCGGCCCATGGCGTCCTGGCGGGCCCACATGCCCCGCGGCATGTTCCTGAAGTCGGAGCCGTGGGCCTCCAACCTCGCTGATCCGGACGGTCGTTGGCGCCTGGACGCGTACTGCGCGACCCGGGGCCTGGTGGCGCGTCACGCGGAGCCGATCCCGGTGGAGACGTTCGCGGCGTACGGCCTGTGGTTCGCGCGCAACACCGTGCCGGAGGTGGACGAGCGCATGGTGAGCGGGGTGGTGGCCCGCCCGGCCGGTTTCGAGGCGGTCACCGAGGACGGGGAGGTGCTGCGGGCCCGGACGGTGGTGTTGGCGGTCGGCGTGCTGCCCTTCGCCCAGATGCCGTCGCCGCTGCGCGGCCTGCACCCCGCCCTCGTCACGCACAGCAGTCACCACAGTGACCTCGGCCGTTTCCGGGGCAAGGACGTCACGGTGATCGGCGGCGGCCAGGCGGCCCTGGAGACCGCGGCGCTCCTCGCCGAACAGGGCACACGGGTACGGGTGGTGGCGCGGGCGGACCGGCTGCGCTGGAACGACGTGCCGCCGCCTGCCCAGCGTCCGTGGTGGCGGTCGGCCCGCACCCCGCACAGTGGCCTCGGCTGCGGCTGGCGCAACTGGTTCTACGCCGAGTGCCCGGACCTCTTCCGTCGCCTCCCCGAGCCGACCCGGGTCGGCATCGCGGCCACCGCACTCGGACCGGCGGGCGCCTGGTGGGTACGGGACCGGGTCGAGCCGGTGGAGATGCTGCTCGGCCACGAGGTCACCGTGGCGCGTGCGGTGCCGGGCGGTGTCCGTCTGGAGACGGTGAGCCGGACTGGGGAGACGCGCTCCCTGGAGACCGAGCACGTGATCGCGGCCACGGGGTTCCGGGCGACGGTGGACCGGCTCGGTCTGCTCTCCCCCGAGCTGCGCCGGAGCCTGGCGACGACCACCGACGGTTCCCCCGCGGTGGGGCGTGACTTCGAGTCCTCGCACCCGGGCCTGTTCCTGTCGGGTCTGCTGACCGCCTCCGCCTTCGGCCCGTCCATGCGGTTCGTCCACGGCGCGACCTTCACGGCTGCGACACTCGTACGAGGGGTACGCCGCCGACTGCTCACCGCGCCGACTGTCGGGAAGGTCCCGGTACCGCTGGGCCGGGGTCGCACCGCGGCACCGTGGAAAACGCCCCTCTGACCGGCTGGTGCCGGGTGCCGGACTCGCTTGGTCCGGCACCCGGACGGAGCGCTATCGAGAGAAGCCGGCTCGGCCTCGTCGATACAGGATGGTGCCGCTGGTCAGCAGCAGAGCTGCCAGTCCCGAGGCGGCCAACGCGTTCTCCCTGGGGCCGGTCTCGGCGAGGGTGGGCGGCTTCGTCGGGGGTGGGGAAGGTGGCGTCGCCACCCGGACGGGGGGCGGGGTGGCCGGTGCCACCGACGTCCCCGGGGGATTGGGGGGAGGCGGTGCCACGCGTGGCGTGGTGGGGGTTTTCGGGGGCTCGGGCGGTGTGTCACCGTAGCCGCCGGGCTCGTCCGAGTCCTGGCCATAGCCGCCGTCGTCCTCGTAGCCGCCGGCATCGCCGTATCCGTCGTCGAGGCCTGACTCGGCGTCATCGCCGTAGCCGCCGCTGACGCTTGATGCGGCGTCATCGCCTGACTGGTCGTCATCGCCGTAGCCGCTGCCGCCGCTGTCGTCGTAGGGGTCAGCAGACGTGCCGGACACAGCGCTCAGCGATCCCCCTGGGGGCCCCTCGGAGGCCGAGTCCGCGAACACCGGGGTGACGCACAGGGACAGGATGCTCGTCGCGGCGGCGGTCACGACCATTCCCTTGCTCAGGTTCTGTCGCAATCTCGTCGTCTTTCTCATCAGGGAAGTGGGAAAAGCCGGCCCGGAATATTAGGGAACCGGCCGTTACGTACCGCGGCCAGGACTGACGTGCCGATGGGGCGGTTCAGTGCCTGTTCCGCCTCCCGTTACGCCGGGAGGCGGCTTCACGCCTGCCGTGGTTTCGCTGCAACTTGATCTTCTGACTGGTCAGGTGATGGGATCCGGTGAAGTGCCAGTACCGACACTCCGAGCATCGGTAGATACGGTCCGGGATCCTGTCCAGCAGTGGCTGCTTGATCAGCCAGGTCCTGGCCTCGGATTCAGTGCGAAATGATGCTTTCCCGGTCTCCGGGCAACGCGGAAAAATGATCACACCACTCACATTCTCTCCGAGGCGCGCTGTCGACTCACATTCCTCTTCAACAGAAGGGACAGAACCGATGTTGCATCAGCAGTAACCCGTCTGATCAAGCGGATGACACTCTTACGGCCGAGTAGCCCCTGAAATTAATCCGAACGGTCCTGCATAGCGGGTGATATGAATGGAGGTGATCCGATCATATGGGGCGAACAGTGAGCGCCCCGGATGAAGGAAGACCATCCATCACAGGTTGCTTACGACTCAGGAAAAGACTCAGCGGCGGTTCGGCCGGCGTGTGTGCCGACATCTCGAAGCCTGCCGTCCCCGGGGCTTGCCGTCGCGGGGCCTGCCAACCGGATCCGGGG
>NZ_JBEXRA010000070.1:0-39828 GCF_040612855.1 Streptomyces sp. NPDC006332 | reverse complement strand
CTCGTCGTCGAGCCGGGTGAACGACAGCATCTGCGCGGTCTCCCGGTGCGGTGAGGGCCGGGTTTCCCGGGCCCCCGCCGGTCGGACGTGTGCCGCGAGTCGGCCCAGGAAGTCGGCGGGCCGGTGAGGTCCTCGATCCCCGGCCCCGGATGAACCAGTCCCCGCATACGGCACGGTGTGATCTGGATCATAGGCCCGGAGTGCATCGTAGTGCCGGTCCCACGGCCTTTCCCTGGATGTAGAGGGTTGACCGGAACGGGGACGGTGCGGATGGAGCAGAGTCGAGCCGAGGGGTTCGACGGGTTCGTGGCGGCCCGCTGGTCGGCGTTGCTGAACCTCGCCCGTCTCCTCGTCGGAGGCGATCGGCACCGTGCCGAGGACCTGCTCCAAGAGGCCCTGGTCAAGCTCTGGTTCGTCTGGCCCAAGATCGCCGACGAGGCGCCGGAGGCGTACCTGCGCAAGGTGCTGGCGCGAGCGGCGGCGCGCTCGGCGCGGCGGCTGTGGTGGGGCGAGCGCCCGGTGGAGCAGCTGCCCGACCTGGCGGCGACGGGGGACGTCTCCGCCGCGGTGGTGGAGCGCTCCCGGCTGGAAGCCGCGCTGGCCCAGTTACCGCCGCGGCAGCGGACCGCGGTGGTGCTGCGCTACTACCAGGACCTGTCGGAGAAGCAGGTCGCGGAGGTGTTGGGCTGCCCGGTGGGCACAGCCCGATCCCACGCGTCACGCGGCGTGGCCCGGCTGCGTCGGATCCTGGCCGATGTCATCGAGCCGGTGGGGTGAAGGGGAGGCCATGGATCACTTCGAGCGGGAGTTGTCGCGGATGATGCGCGACACCCAGGAACACGCCCCCTTCGAACCGCGGCACCGACAACGCCTGCGGTCCGGAGTACGGTCCCGGCGGCGGGCCCGCGTGGCCCAGCGGGCCGTCGGGTGCGCCCTGGCCGTCGCCGGACTCGGCATCGGCTTCTTCCTGCTGCCCCGCGACCCCGTCGAGAACAGGCCCCAGGCTCCCCTTCCGCGGCCGGTGACGAGCCCGGCCGCACCGACCACGACTCCGACCCGCACTCCGGACGCGCCCCCGTCCCGGTCCTCGGCCGCCCCGCCCCCCACCGCGACCGCCGACCCGACCGTCGGGGGAACCGTCGGTCCCTCGGAGACGCCGACCATGCCTGGGAATGCGACCAGGCCGCCCTCCGGCGCGAGTACCTCGTCGACCGCGGCCCCGCCGCCGACCTCGGACTCGGCGGCGACGCACACGCCGTCCGCACCGACGACCATGCCCTCCAACAACGATCCGTCGGCGACCTGGGGCTCGGCCGACACCGGATAGCCGGCCCGGCCGTCACCGGACAGCCGGCCCCCACCCGTTCCCCGACCGACAACGACAAGCCGAGACCGGCACCTCGTAACTCCTGACCCCTGCCCGTCGGTCGCACCATCGCCGCGAGTGACCTCGGCATGCCCTGCGACAGAACACAGACACGGACACAACGTGACAAATGCCGGGACGGCCGCACTGAAGGGCCACTCCATGGATCATCCGGATCACCCGGGGGACTCCTCGACCGACTGGCCACTGGACCAACTGCCGCTCCGCACACCGGTGTCGGCGCACCACCGGGATCCCGTTCTGGACGTGGTGGTCCCGGTGTTCAACGAGGAGGCGGAACTGGAGCCGAGTGTGCGGCGGCTCCACGCGCATCTGCGCGAGACCTTCCCGTACCCGTTCCGGATCACCGTCGCGGACAACGCCAGCACCGACGACACCCCACGGATCGCGGCCCGGCTGGCCGCCGAGTTACCGGAAGCGCGGTGGCTGCGACTGGCCGAGAAGGGGCGAGGCGGCGCGCTGCACGCGGCGTGGTCGAGCTCGCGGGCACCGGTGCTCGCCTACCTGGACGTGGACCTGTCGACCGACCTGACGGCGCTGCTGCCGCTGGTCGCCCCGCTGATCTCCGGCCACTCCGACCTCGCGATCGGCACCCGCCTGGCCCGTGGCGCCCGCGTGGTGCGGGGCCCGAAGCGCGAGGTCATCTCCCGTTGCTACAACGTCCTGTTGCGCTCCACCCTCGCCGTGGGGTTCTCCGACGCGCAGTGCGGATTCAAGGCGGTACGACGCGATGTCGCCGAGCGGCTGCTGCCCCTCGTCCAGGACTCGGGGTGGTTCTTCGACACCGAACTGCTGGTGATAGCGGAGCGGGCCGGGTTGCGCATCCACGAGGTGCCGGTCGACTGGGTGGACGATCCCGACAGCCGGGTCGACATCCTCTCCACGGCGCTGGCCGACCTGCGCGGCATCGCCAGGATCGGCCGGTCCCTGGCCCGGGGCACGCTGCCGACAGCCGGGCTGCGGCGAGGCGGCGCCGACCACTCGGCCGGCGGTCTGGCCGGCCAGCTGCTGCGCTTCGCGGCGGTGGGAGCCGTGAGCACCGTCGGATACGTGCTGCTGTACGCGCTGTTGCGCCCGCCGACCGGACCGCAGGCCGCCAACGCGCTGGCCCTGTTGGTCTGCGCGGTCGCCAACACGGCCGCGAACCGCCGGCTCACCTTCGGGCTGCGCGGGCGGGGCGGCGCGCTGCGCCACCAGGCAAAGGGCCTGCTGGTCTTCGTGGTCGGTCTGACGCTCACCAGCGGATCACTGGCCGTGCTGCACCAGGTGGCACAAAGACCCGCGCGGCCCACCGAGATCGTGGTGCTGGTCGCCGCCAACCTGGCCGCGACACTCCTGCGCTTCCTGCTCTTCCGGGCCTGGGTGTTCCCCGCGCGCCGCCGCGAGACGGGATCCACGGCCGCATGAACCACACCATGCCGACACCCGCGGTCATCCCCGGCCCGGACCCCACCGAGTCCGCTGTCTCCGTCTCCGTCTCTGTCTCCGGCCCGAGCCCCGCCCACGACCCGAGCCGCACCCCGCATCGCTGGTGGAGGCACGACTGGCGTGCACGCCTGAGACGCTGGGCCGCCCACTACGGTCCCGTACTGGCCCTTTACGGCGTACTGAAGCTCATCGGCTTCTCCGTCTTCATGTACCTGCTCAACTCCTCGGGGGAGTACCGGAAAAGGGACCCGCGTTTCGGCGGCGGCGCCCATGCCTGGGACGTGCTGGCGAGCTGGGACGGCTGGTGGTACCAGCAGATCGCCGCCCACGGCTACGATCCCGCTCTCGTCCCGGTCTCCGGCGCCAAGGGACTCATCACCCTCGAGGGCAACTCGGCCGCGTTCTTCCCGCTCTACCCGGCGACGATGCGGATCGTCTCCGAAGCCACGGGGCTCGGTCTGTACGGCTCCGGCATGCTCGTCTCGGTCGTCGCCTCGTTCGTGGCCGCCCTCGGCGTCTACGCCGTCACCGCCCGGTTCGGTGGCCGCCGGGCCGGGCTGGCCGCGGCCGGACTGTGGGCCGTCTGGCCCGGCTCGGGCATGGAGTGGGCGGCCTACTCGGAGTCCCTCTACGTGGCCCTCGCCGTCTGGGCCTGCCACGCCGTGATGAGCGACCGCTGGCTCACCGCCGGCATCCTCACCTTCGCCGCCGGCCTCAACCGCCCCACCTCTGTCGCGCTCATCGCCGCGCTCACCGTCGCCGGGCTGCTGGCGCTCCACCGCCGTCACGACGACATCGCCCGCCCATGGACCGCGATCCTGATCGCGCCGCTCGGACTCGCCGGGTACCTGCTCTGGGTCGGCAACGAGATGGGTGACCTGAGCGGCTACTTCAAGCTTCAGAAGGGGGCCTGGGCGCACACCTTCGACTACGGCGAACAAACCGTCGACGTGTTCGCCTCCATGGCCGTGGGCCGCTTCGACTACCTCTTCGCGTATCCCCTCGAGGACACCATCGGCGCGGGCGTCGTCCTCCTGGCGGTGCTGCTGGTCCCGCTGCTGATCCGCCTGCGCCCACCGGCCCTCCTGCTCGTCTACACGCTCCTCACCCTCGTCCTGGTCCTGGGCAGCCAGCAGATATTCGGCAACGTCTCCCGCTACCTGCTCCCGGTCTTCCCCCTCTTCATCCCGGTGGCCGTCGCGTTGCGCCGCCTCGGTCTGCCCACGCTGTTCACCCTGCTCGGCATCACAGCGGTCGCGTCGGGCTCGTACGCGGGATACGTGCTCTTCGAAGTGGGGGTCCCGTAGGCCCCGCGCCCTACCGCCCGCTACCCCTGGTGGACCGGTCGCACGGTCATGATGTCCAGGTCCCAGTCCAGGAGCCGGGCCAGGTCGTCGTCGCCGGGCCGGGACGGGGGCGCTCCGCCGACGGGGCGGGTGTGGGTGCCGCGGGAGATGTTCCCGCTGACGGTGGTGTTGTGCTCGGTGCGCGGGCGGCGCAGTGACTCGTAGTGGGAGAGGGCGGTCTCGGTGTCGGGGGCGTCGCGCAGGGATTTCGCGAGGACGACGGCGTCCTCCAGCGCCATTGACGCGCCCTGCCCGGTCGCGGGGGAGGCCGCGTGGGCCGCGTCGCCGATCAGCAGCGTGCGGGCGGTGCGCCAGGGGGCGCCCGGGGGCAGCTCGGTGGCGTTGGTGACCATGATGTCGTCGGTGGTGGCCGCCACGACCTCCGCGGCGACGGGGGCGTCCGCGCGCAGCGACGGCACGAGCAGGTCGCGCCAGCCGGCGGGGGTGCCCCGGGCGATCTCGTCCAGGGGCAGGGGATCGCCGGGGACACGCGCGAACCAGTAGCTCTCACCGTCGGGCGACACCGCGCAGCCGAAGCCGCCCGGGCCGCCTCGCACCATGGTGATGCAGGCGTCCGGGCCGGGCAGCGCGGTGGCGCCGGTGTAGCCGTAGAAGACGCGTTGGCCCGCGTGACGCGGGCGGGTGGCGGGCTCGACGGCCCGGCGCACGGTGGAGTTGAGACCGTCGGCGCCGACGAGTACGTCGCCGGTCTCGGTGCTGCCGTCGGCGAAGTGCGCGGTGACGCCGCCGGGGCCGTCCTGGACCGAGGTGAGCCGGGCACCGTGGCGGATGTCGACGCCGCGGCGTGAAGCCTCCGCCTGCAGGGCCCTGTTGAGCTCGCCGCGGCGCAGGCACCGGTAGCGCAGCAGGGGGTCGGCGGCCTCGCCGAGCGGAACGTGCGCCACCGCCGTGCCCGCGCCGTCGAGAACGCGCATCGAGGTCAGCGGAAAGCCGACCGCGGTGACGGCGGCGGAGGCGTCGAGCTGTGCGAGGGCGCGCATGCCGTTGCTCGCCAGGGTGAGGAACGCGCCGATGTCCTCGGCCGAGTCGGGGTGCGCCTCGTACACGACGACGTCGATACCCGCCTTGCGCAGGGCCACGGCCGCCGCCGTACCCGCGATTCCGCCGCCGATGACGAGAACGCGCGCCACATCACACCCCGTTCGTCCGGTTCGGCCGCCGCGGCCGCACCTTCGGGTGGGAAACGTCCGGGCGGCGGTGACGGTTCCGGCCGAACGGGCGGGCGACCGCGGGACGATCGGACGGCGTGCCTCAGTCGTGGGACCGCGGCTGCCCGGCGCGGGAGGCGCACAGCGACGGGTCCTCGTCGAGGCACCGCCGGAGATGGGGGAGCATGCCGCGCTCCAACAGGGCCTGCCGCCACTCCAGCCAGGACTGCTCGCGCCGTTCCCCCGGCGCGCGACCGGCACGTCGGCGCACCATCCTGCCCATCGGTGCCACGAGCGCGACGAGCGTGCTCAAGGCCGCCACGAGGGCGAGAACCCAGCCGGCGGTGGTCAGTGAACTCGGCAGTGGGCCGCGTACGTCCGCCAGGTGGAGCAGGTGGCCGAGCACCAGCAGGACGGCGGCGGAGGTGCAGGCCAGCAGGGGCGTGAGAACGGCCGGCGCCGACAGCGGTCCGACCTCGGCCGGCCGACGTGCCCCGGTGTCCGAGGCGTGCTGCCGCACCCCGGTACCCGTCGCCGCCGCGTCCAGGTCGAGGCACGCGAGGTACGCGCGGTACTCGGCCCGTGCCGGCGTGGCTATGTCCTCGGCGTCCGCGAGTGCGCGGACCCGCAGGCGCCGGGCGGCCAGGCCGGCCGGGTCGGCGCGCAGGGCGCTGCGGATGTCGGGGGTGTTCAGTGCCAGGTGCAGCACCGCCTCGAAGTCCGCGCGGTGCTCGGGGCGGAGGCCGGACGGTCCGCTCACATAATCTCCTCAGGGGTGGGTGCCGACGGTGGTGGACGCGGCGGGCCGGGCCGTTCCCGAGAGCCGGCCCGGCCCACCCGTGGCCGCAGACGGTGACGCCGAAGTCGGCGGGCGATCCCGGCCGGCCCGGAAGCGTAACCCTGGCCGACCGCGCGGAAGACGACGTTCCGCGCGCGTCACCGTCCTCGGACCAGCCCCGCCAGATAGCGCCACAGCGACGAACGCGGCCGTTCGGCGCCGTCGACGGTCGGCGGGTGACCGGGCGGGGGAGGGACGACGGGCAGTCCGGCCGCCTCCGGGCCGGCGGGCGGGTCGGCGAGCGTGTAGCGGACCGGGAGCGAGCGCAGGCCGCGCATGAAGGGGGACGACCGCCAGGGCAGTTGGTCGACCGGCAGCGACAACTCCAGCCCGGACAGCCGCTCGAGCAGCCGGCTCGCACCGATCGACGCCGTGGTGGTCGCCAGTTCCCTCGCCGGGCACTGACGGGGCCCGGCACCCCAGGACAGGTGCGCCCGGGTACTGATCGTCCGGGCGGGGCAGACCCCCTCGGAGAACGCCGGGTCCGCGTGCGCGGCACCGACGGACACCCACACCGGATCGCCCGCGGCGATGGTGTAGTCGCCCAGCCGGGTGTCGGTCAGCGGGAACCGCGGCACGAAGTTGACCAGCGGGGGCTTCTGCATCACCACCCGGTTCATGGTCTCCCTCATCATTCCCGCCGACAGACTGGCACGCGCCGAACCGTTTCCGCTGATCACCTCGACGACCGCGTTGGAGATCAGGATGCCGACGTGGTCGGAGGTCATGCCGAGCAGCATCATCAGCTCACGGGACAACTCCTCGACGCCGAGGCCGGGGTGGGAGGCGAGCAGGTAGGAGGGGAAGTCCTCGCCCGGCTGCTTCATCTTCCACGCCCCCAGCTCGGACAGGGCGGCCAGCAACCGCTCCAGCGCGGGCCCGGCGTCCGGGCCGGCGTCCAGCACCCGCCACATGTCCATCAGTACGTCGTCGTGCTGCGAGCCGGGGAAGCCGAGCAGATGACTGGCGACCATGAGGGGCAAGGGGCGCGAGAACTGGGCGGAGAGATCAGCCCAGCCGCTGCGGCCTCCCTGGGAGAACAGGGTGATGAGCTCGTCCGCGTCGCGGGCGATCTTCGCCCGGAGCTGCCGGGCCTGGGGCTGCCGGGGGTCCTGGAAGGGCCTGAGCGCGGCGTCCCACGCGCCGCGCAGGCTCGGGTAGTCGGCGCCGCCCTGGATCAGTATGTGGTTGACGTCGAGCGACGGGGCCAGTGGCCAGTCCTTGGGCAGCCGGCCCTCCTGCCGCGCCCGCCAGTTCTCCAGCCCCTTCGGCCAGGCGCTGTCGTTCTGCAGGACCTCCAGGGACTCCTTGTAGCCCAGCACCAGCCAGACGGGCACTCCCAGCAGGTCCACCGGCGCGACCGGACCGTGCGTCCGACGCAGCCGCTCGTAGACGAGCTCCGGGCGGGTCTCGTAGTCCCGGGTCATGAGCGGCTCCAGGCTCATCGCCTCCAGCGGCTCGTGACGGGCTGGCGACCCGTCGCTCAGTTGGGACCCCATGGCTTCCTTTCCTCTGCCAGCGCCGCTCCTGTCACGGAACGCTGTGTGAACATGACGATCTGAAGAGTAAAGATGATCGCCCCGGGCGTGGCTACAGCGGGGGCGGACCTCTCCGAGGCGGCGCCGCTCACCGTCGGACGCAGGCCCTGACGTGCGCATGTGGGAATCCGCGAGCGTTCACAGCGAAACGCGGGCGCGTGACCCCGCTTCCCGAGGGCGCGTCTTGCCTGCCCGGTGTGCAGGGCGCACGCTGGATCCATGGGTGCGCACGAGGGCCCCACGCTGATCACGTCCGTCCAGCGGGCCTTCCGGCTGCTGGAGGCCGTGGGCGCGCACGACAACGGCGCGCCGGCCAAACAGCTGGCGCGGGAGACCGGCCTGCCTCTGGCCACCGCCTATCACCTGCTGCGGACGCTGGTCCACGACGGCTATGTGCGCAAGCTCGCCGACGGCGGGTTCGTCCTCGGGGACAAGGTCCAGACCCTGCACACCACGGGCCGGGGGCAGGCGCTGCTCAGCCGGGTGCGTCCCACGCTCGCCGCGCTGCGGGACGAGATCACGGCCGCCGCGTACCTGACTTTCTACGAGGACGGCGAGATCCGGGTCGCGGAGATCGTCGACGGTCCGCGGACACCCCGCGTCGATCTGTGGGTGGGGTTCGAGGACGCGGGGCACGCCACCGCGCTGGGCAAGGCTGTGCTGCGGGAACTCGACGACGAGGCCCGCAAGGACTACCTCTCCCGGCACCACCTCGCCGACCTCACCCCGCAGACCGTCACCAGCCTGCCTGAGCTGTTGCGCCGACTCGACTCCTCGCCGGTGGCCCCGGCCGTCACGGACCTGGAGGAGTACGCCCTCGGCACGGTCTGCGTCGCCGTACCCGTGTACAGCGGGGACGTGCTCGGCTCGCTCGGCGTCTCCCTGCCGGCCTCCCGGCTCTCCCGGCTGCGGGAGGTCCAGGAGCGTCTGCTCCCGACCGCGACCCGCGTGACCAGGAGCCTCTCGCTCACTATCTGAAAACCCGCTTCTTGTGACCATCGGGCCGAATCCGTTTCCTGGAGGAAGGAGACAGCTCAGGGGCCTGCCCCGTGTACAGGTGAGGACAGCGGACACAACATGAGCCAGGCCCGAGACCATGGTGGAGACCAGTGGCCGACGCGTTCGCCCGGAGACCGGGTGGCCGGACCCGGGGCCCCGCCCCGCAGGCGGGCCGCCGCGCAGCTGACCGCCGGTATACCCGTACTGCCCGTGCTGATCGTTTCCGTGATCGTCCTCGTGGACCTTCTCGGCGGAGCGGGGATGATCTGGCTGCCCCTGCTCGCGGCCGGTCCCGCGCTGGCCGCCTCCACCAACGGGCCCCGCGGAGTCCTCTGCGTCGGCGCCCTCGCCACCACGCTCGGCGCGACGCTGGGATCCCGGGACGGTGTCCCGGCACGTGAACTGGTGGCCGTCCTGTCCGCCCTGGCGGCCGTCACCCTGGCGAGCGGCCTGGCGAGTGCGCTGCGTGGCCGCCGGGAACGGGTCCTGGCCGCCGTCCGCTCGGTCGCGGAGACCGCCCAGCACGCCCTGCTCAAGCCCGTACCGGCGACCGTCGGCCCCTTCCAGGCGGCCGTCCGCTACAGCGCCGCGGCGGCCGAGGCCCGCATCGGCGGGGATCTCTACGCGTTGATACCCACCCCGTACGGGGTCCGGCTGATCGTGGGCGACGTGCGCGGCAAGGGACTGCCCGCCGTGGGGACCGCCGCGCTGGTGCTCGGTGTCTTCCAGGAGGCCGCCCACGACGAGCCCAACCTCCTCGCCGTGGTCGACCGGATCGAACGCAGCCTGGCCCGCAACCTCGGCTGCGACGACTTCGTCACCGCCGTGGTCGCCGGATATCCGCGGCCGGGGCAGCTGGAGGTGGTGAACTGCGGCCACGCGCCTCCGCTGCTGGTGCGCGAGCCCGGCCACGTCGCGGCCGTGGAGCCCCCGCGTCCGGCCCCGCCCCTCGGGCTGCGCGCCCTCGCGGGCCAGGGCCCCGCCCTCCAGGTGCTGCCGTTCGCCGACGGGGACCAACTGCTGCTCTACACCGACGGGGTCACCGAGGCCCGCGACCGGGGCCGTGCGTTCTACCCGCTGAGCGAGGGGCTGGCGCGCCACCTGTCCGACGAGCCGGAACGCACCCTCACCGCGCTCCACAACGAACTGCTGGACCATGTGGGCGGCCGGCTGCACGACGACGCGGCACTGCTGCTGATCCGCAAGCCGGCCGCGCCCGAACCGGCGGTCGCCCAACCGACCGCTGTGTGACACCCGTTGGCACCGGCTACTCCCCGGACGGAGCCGTCAGAGGGATGCCCGTGGCCACCGGCGTACCGAAGTTCGGTGTGCCGTCGGCGTTCCAGGTGAACTTCTGCGCCCTGGTCGAGCGGTTCATGTCACAGCCGCCGTTCGTGGAGCTGTTGGCGTGGTAGACCATCCAGTCCTCGGTCCCGTCGGGCGACGTGAAGAAGCCGTTGTGGCCGGGCCCGTACACACCGTTGGCGTTGGACCGCTGGAAGACCGGGTTCGGGGACTTGACCCATGAGGAGGAGTTGAGCGGGTCACCGCCGTTGTACGTCAGCATCCCCAGCTTGTAGTCGGGCGTGGAGCAGTGGCTCGCGGAGTACACGATGAAGGTCTTGCCGCCCCGTTGGAGCACCTCGGCGCCCTCGTTGACCGCGCCGCCCACCGTCTCCCAGCTGTAGGTGGGCGTGGACAGCACACGCCGGGTGCCGCTCGCGGTCCACGGGTTGGAGAGCGGCCGGATGAACATCGGCTGCGAGCCGTTGTAGTAGGTGCCCAGCAGGTAGAGCTTGCCGCCCAGTTGGAGGATGCTCGGGTCCAGCTCCCAGGTGTTGTCCTGGGACGGGTCGAGCAGGTCCGCCTTGAAGGTGTAGGGCCCCATCGGGTCCAGGCCGGCGCTCTCCAGCACATGGATCCGCTGGGTGCCCAGGTCGTACGGTTCCCGCCCGGCCGTGTAGTAGAAGTACCACCGCTTCCCGTTCGGGCCGTCGAGCAGGTGGAACTCCGGGGCCCACATCGTGCCCGCCCCGTTGGGCCGGGTCAGGTTGAAGATCACCTGTGCGTCGGCCGTGGCGAGCCCCGCCAGGGTCCGGGACTTGCGCATGGTGACCGTCGAGTTCCAGGTCGTGGTGGCGAGGTAGTAGTACCCGTCGTGGTACGTGAGCCAGGGGTCGGGCCCGCGCTGGGCGATCGGGTTGGTGAACGTGCGCGGGCTCGTGCCGCCGCCGGTGAAGCCGGGCAGTCGCCACACCCTGCCGTTCGCGGCGGCGCACGGCAGCTGCACCAGGCCGGTGTCGGAGGCCGAGGAGCCGCCGCTCGGGCTGACGCACTTGCCGGAGCTGACGGACACCAGGTTGAAGGTCTTGTCGGTGCCGCTCACCGTCGCCGGGACGAGGCGCCACTGCTGGTTCGTCTCGCCGTGGCAGGGCCACTGGATGATCGTGGCGTTGTCCGCGGTGGACGCGCCGGAGACGTCGACGCACTGACCGGACTGGGTGGTGACGGTGTAGGTGTCACTCGTCCCCGCGACCGGGGTGAAGCCGAGGTTCTGGTTCGCGGCGCCGCCGCAGATGAAGGCGCGCAGCTGGGTTCCGTTGGTCGACGAACTGTTCGGCAGGTCAAGGCAGTTGCCGCCGTTCTGGTTCACCCCGGTCGAGGTGAACGTGACGGCCGCGGCAGCGGGCGGAGGCGCCACCAGGAAGGCGACCACCATGGTGAGTACGCCGATGAGCGCGGACAGACATCTGGAACGGGTCACGGTCCGTACACCTTTGCTTCGAGGAGGCCGACGGAGTTGGTGCCGTTGCTGGTGAGCTGCACCCGTAGCCGGGTGGTGTTGGTGGCGTTGAAGGTGACGGTGTTGTACTGGTTCCTGGCAACTGGGTAGCCACTCGCGCCGGGCACGTCGACGTAGGCACCGCCGTTCCAGTACTGGAGTTTCCACGAGGCCGGCATGTCGATGCCCTGGTCGTCGTCGAAGAAGTACACCTCGGCTTTGTCGATCGTCTTCGCCGACGGCCAGGTCAGCTCGGCCCACTGCTGTCCGCTCTCCGGCCAGGTGCCCCAGCGCGGGTTCACGGTGTCGTTGGACGAGGGCGGGTCGATGCCGTCGTTGACCGCGGTGACGCTCTCCCAGGACGAGGTGTACGACGCCGACGCCGTCGCGGAGGTCGCCAGGTTGGCCGATGGCTGGGGTGGCTGGACGCCGCCCCGGTTGTACACCTTGACCTCGGTGAGGCCTGTCTTGGCGCCGGACGCGTTGGTGGCCAGGACCCGTATGCGCTGGGCGCTGAGCGCGGGGAAGCGCACCACGTTGTAGTTGGCGCGCGGCGCCGCCGGGTTCTTGGTCTGGTTCGGGGCGTTCACCCATGAACTGCCGTCGTAGTACTGGATGGTGTACGCGGACGGTGCCCGGTAGGTCGTACTGGCCGGGCGGCTGTCCTTGAAGTACAGGCGCACCTCGTCGAGCGTGCGGGCGGTGCCGAAGTTCAGCTCGTACCAGTCCTGGCTGCCTGGGGAGCCGCCCACGCCCCAGAACGGCTCGTTGGTGGGGTACCCGTCCACCGCGCCGGACACGCTGCTGCCGGAGCCGGTGAAGGAGGCGGACGCCGTCGCCCCGGAGGCGAGGTTGGTCAGGTCGGCGGTCAGGTCGACGCCCGCCTTGGCAAGCATGTCGACCATCCGGGGGCTGTTCTGCACCACCTGGTTGGGTGCCTTGAGCCCGGCGACGGCCGTGTGGTGGGTGACCCTGCCGCTCGTGGTGACGTCTCCGGTGGCCGGGTCCCAGGTGAAGGGGACCAGCGAGTCGACGGTGGCGGCCCGGCTTCCGTTGACGTAGATCGAGTACCCCTCGGGCACGCCCGGGTAGCGCACCACGCCGTCGGCGGGGTCGTCCCAGACGACGGTCAGATCGGCGCCCCGGTAGCGGAGGTTGTTGACGGTGAAATGGTCCCAGCCGATGTCGATGGGGGAGAGCTCGACCTTGGCGTCGTTGCGGGGTCGCAGACCGGCGACGTCCTCGATCACGGTCCAGTTGCTGCTGCCCAGGATGTTGTGGTGGATCCAGGACCGGTAGTCGATTCCGCTGCCGTTCCAGTCGGCCCAGAACTCGTTGGCGTCGGGCCACTGGGTGTTGCCGCCGACGTACTGCGCCCAGGCGTTCCAGTAGAGCAGCTTCTTGTAGTCGGTCGCTTTCATCCAGGAGTTGGGGTAGTTGCGCAGGACCGAGGAGTACAGCCGGAACTGCACGGTGGAGTTGATGGTGGAGAAGTTGTTGGAACCCGGGTTCCCCGCGTCCGCCGCCGCCTTCTTGTCGGCCTGGTTGGCCGTGTAGAAGGGGAAGACGGGGTACTGGGCCGGGTCGTCGAACAGACGCAGCGCCTGCTTGTACGTCGCGGTGTCGGGGACGGCCCCGACGGAGAACGGGTAGTAGTTGTTGATCTCCTTCCAGGGCACCCACTCGTTGGTCGACTTGAGCCGGTGCTCGAACAGCTGCCGGTTCGGGTTCCACAGCACGTTGACGATGGCGTCCTTGATCTGCGTGGCGAGGGTGCGCATCTCGGTGGCCTTGGCCGTGTTGCCGGTCGCCTCGTAGGCCTGCGCCGCGGCGAGGGCGCCGCTGTACTGGTAGGCGGACTCGGCGCGGTCCATGGTGCCGGGCTTCCAGTGGAAGGACACCGCGTCGGCGTCGTTGCCGGTCAGGGCGCCCCAGTCGTACTCGATGAGCTTGTTGTTGTCGTGGTCGTAGTGCGCGAGTTGGCCCTTGACGTCGCCCTCGGCGTAGCGGGCCAGGCTGCCGGCGATCGCGGGCTGGCCGCCGTGGATCTGGTAGCTCTTCCAGGCCGCCTCGGCGATGTACTGGGTGTAGCTGTTGGACCAGTTCTCCGGGTCACCCGGGTTGTCGAGGAACCGCCCGCCCTTCGACGTCTGGCCGACGCTGAGCCAGTCGCCGTACGCGTAGGACGGGTCGCGCAGGTACTTGAGGTCGTCGATGTGCATGGGCTGGGTGAGCGCGATCGCGTTGTTGTAGCCGAGGACGCCTTCGGTCGAGGTCGGGAACTGGAAGGTCTGTCCGGGGATGTCGGCGTCGAGGTTGTTGAAGCGCATCAGCCACCAGCGGTAGTAGATGCTCTTCTTGATCGCGGGCTCGGGCACGTCGATGTAGGGCACGTTCCGCGCCCACCACAGGTTGTAGGCCCTGACGTGGGTGGCGAACGCGGTGGCGTTGGAGTAGCCCGCGTAGGCCTGGTACTCGGTGAGCGAGGCGGGGATCTCGTCGGTGACGAAGCCCATCACCACCTTGGCTGTCACCGTCGCCCCGGCCGCGATCGTCACGGAGCGGTTCAGCCCGCCACTGGAGACGGTGAACCCGTCACCGGTCAGCCGGGGGCGGATGGTGGTGAGGTTGTTGTAGGCGTTCACCTGCCCGGTGAGCTCACCGCCGGTGCCCGCCGTGGCGTACGGGGAGGTCGCCCGCAACTGCAGGGTGGTCGCACCGCTGCCGTTGTTCTTGATCGACAGGTTGGTCACCGCGACGTTGTTGTCGGTGATGAACTTGGTCTGGTCGACCGTGACCGAGCCGCCCGTGTGCACGCTCTTCCAGTGACTGGGCGTCTGCCGGCGCAGGGAGACCTGCTCGGTGAAGGTGCCCGGGCTGATCGCGACCGTGTAGGCGTTGTTGTCGTTGATGCTCTCCCAGTAGGCGACCCTGCCGCCGAACCCGAGCTTGGAGGGGTCGTGCTCCTTCATGAAGAGGGCCCGACCGCGGGTCATCAGCCAGGGACCGGACGGGTCGTTGCCGGTGCGGGCCAGCAGACGGTCCATCCAGAAGTCGGTTCCCGAGCTCTCCGCGTCGTAGATGGTCCGCATCATGTCGCCCGGTGTGTAGTCGACGGGCGGGGCCGGGATCGCGGGGCCGGTGAAGGTGGGGAACCCGATGGTCTGGGCAGCGGCGGCCGGGGTCGCGGTGACGACGGAACAGACGCTGAGCACCAGGGCGACGAGGAGACACCTCGTGCGTCGGCGCCGTGACAGTAAGACGTGCGGTCTTCTCATCGGATGCTCCCCTGTCCCGTTGACAAGCGCTTGCTCGCGATGACGCCGACGTGCGTGGTCCGCAGAGCACGGAAACGGACCTGAAAGGTTTTCGCAACGTAGGAGCGAGCTGATGGAGTGTCAAGAGGAGTGTGGGAGACCGGCGTTGAGCACGCCCCGGTTCAGGACAGGGCCGCCGTGGACCCCCGGATCACCACACGGCAGGGCAGGGTCTCGATCCCCGGCCGCCGGGCCCCGCCGATCGCGGTGAACAGGGCGTGCGCGGCCGCCCGCCCGACCTGTTCGAGGTTCATGTCGACGCTGGTCAGCGGTGGTCGGGAGGAGGAGGTCAGCACCTGCCAGTTGTCGAAGCCCATGACCGCGACGTCCTCGGGCACCCGCTGGCCGCGCTCGCGCAGCACGTCCATGACACCGCGGGCGATCTGGTCGCTTCCGCACAGCACGGCGTCCACGTCCGGATGCCCCTCGAGCAGCATCGCGGTGGCCGCCCGCCCCCACCCCTCCGACCACGCCCCGAACCGCGGTTCGCCGACCAGGGCCAGGCCGGCGTCGGCGAGCGCGGCCCGGGCACCCGAGGCCCGGTCCTGTGCGGCGGAATACCCGGGATCGCCGGTGATGTGGGCGATCCGGGTCCGGCCGCAGGCGAGCAGGTGGTCCACCGCGATGCGGCCCGCGCCGACGTTGTCCGGCACGATGGACAGGTCCTGAGGGTCCTGCGACGGGGCGTAGGCGTAGACGACGGGAACCGGCAGCTCCCGGCCCAGTGAGCGCCGGGGATCGGTCCGGCTGCCGACGACGATCAGGCCGTCGACCCGGCGCCCGAGCAGCGCCCGCACGTGGTGCTGTTCGCGGATCGCGTCGCCGCGTGCGTCGCAGAGGAACACCGCGACCTCGCCCGCCCCGAAGGCGTCCTCGGCGCCCATGAGGATCGGAATGCTGAACCGGCCCTCCAGGTCGCTGGTGAGCAGACCGACGGTGCCCGTGCGCCCGGCCAGCAGACCGCGGGCCACCTGGTTGGGCCGGAACGACAGCCGCTCCGCCGCCTCGATCACCCGCTGTCTGGTCTCCGCGCGTACCTGGCTGCGGCCGTTGAGGGCCTTGGACGCCGTGGCCACGGACACGCCCGCCAGCCGGGCGACCTCGACGAGCGTGGCGGGCTGCGGACGGGCCGGGCCGGTGGCCTGTGACATGGTCGCTCTCCTGTCTCGCGCGGCCTGCCGACGCCGTCGAGGGCGGCACGCCATGCGTAAAACAGTACGCGAAAGACTTTCGGTCAGGGTGTCCGCACGGGTTTCGGTGATCCGTCTGCAGCCGTTCCCTGCAAGGGGATTGACGGGTACTTGGCAGAGTTCTAGCGTCACAGAAAACCTTTTCGGTCCTTTCCGCCTCTCGGTTCAGTGCCACCACATCCACCGTCCCGCCCGGCCGGCCCGTTCGTGGCCCGCCGCAACTCAAGGGGGATCGATCATGGGGAGCACGGTCGGACCACATGGGCAGCTGCGCCGCCTCGCCACCGGCGTCGTCGCGCTGCTCGCCGCCGCGAGTCTGGTCACGGCCTGCGGGTCGGATGAGGACGGCGCGGGCGGTGGAGGCGGGGGACAGGCCGACGCGAAGGGGGTCGACGACGGCGCCACGCTCACGATGTGGACACGCGCGGCGACCCGCCCGCAGAGCGAGGCCCTTGTCAAGGCGTACAACGCGAGCCACAAGAACAAGGTCGAACTGACCGTCGTACCGACCGACGACTACCAGGCCAAGGTCGGTGCCGCCGCCGGTTCCAAGGACCTGCCCGACCTGTTCGCCTCCGACGTGGTGTTCGTTCCGAACTACACCTCCAGCGGGCTCTTCGCCGACCTCACCGAACGCGTCGACGCCCTGCCCTTCGCCAAGGACCTGGCGCAGTCGCACATCAAGGCCGGCACGTACGAGGGCAAGAAGTACGTCGTCCCGCACACCCTCGACCTGTCGGTGCTCTTCTACAACAAGGAGCTCTACCGGCGAGCGAAACTCGATCCCGAGAAGCCGCCCACCACCCTGAAGGAATGGGACCGCCAGGCGCGGGCGGTGGACGCGCTGGGCGGCGTCGACGGCACCTTCTTCGGCGGGAACTGCGGCGGCTGCGGCGTGTTCACCTGGTGGCCCTCCATCTGGGCCGCCGGCGAGGACGTGCTGAACGAGGAGGGAACCGAGGCGCAGCTCGCCTCCGCCACCGCGAAGAAGGTCTACGACACCTATCGCGGGTGGGCGAAGGACGACATCGTCGCCCCCGGCGCGAAGGACGAGACCGGCGTGACCTGGACCGGCGTCTTCCCCAAGGGAAAGGTCGGCGTCATGCCCATGCCGTCGACGACCCTGGGGCTGATGCCCAAGGACCTCGACTTCGGGGTCGCGCCCATCCCCGGGCCCGACGGCGGCAAGTCCACCTTCGTCGGCGGTGACGCCATCGGTATCTCCGCCACCAGCAAGTCCACCGACCAGGCATGGAACTTCCTCGCCTGGTCCCTGGGCGACAAGGCACAGGTCGACGTGGTCGCCGCGCACAAGGACGTGGTGGCCCGCACCGACCTCGCGTCCAACAAGTACTCCAAGGCGGACCCCCGACTGGTGACCATCAACCAACTGGTGGCGGACGGCCGCACCCCGTACGCGATGAAGTTCGGCCAGACCTTCAACGACCCCAACGGGCCCTGGCTGACCCTGATGCGCGACGCCGCCTTCGGCGACGGGAGCTCCGTGGACAAGGACAACGACGCGGTCTCCGCGTCACTGGCGGACTAGTCCGGCCCCCCGGCTCGCGCACCCGGCAATCCTCCGCACCTAAGTGCCTGTCGTTTGGATCACGCCGCAGACGCGGGGCGTGGCACGCCCATCTGCCGCGTTGTCGTCGGTTGCCGATGCTCCGCATCGACGCCCTCCTCCGCCTTGCAGCTGCACGCCCCACGCCCCGCTCACCGGCGCTGACAAGGCACTCTCGGTTCCCTGCGACCTGATCCAAACGACAGGCCCTGACCCGGCAAAGGAGAGACATGCAGGTGAAGGTGGCCGACGAGACAGCGGCGACCGAACACCGGACCCGGCCGGAACGCCGGGTCCGTCCGCCCCGCGCGGCCGCGCCCCGGTGGCGGTCCCGCAAGGCCAAGGGGCTCGCCTACGCGGCCCCCACGGCCGTGTTCGTCACCGTCTTCTTCCTGCTCCCGCTGCTGCTCGTCGGGCAGATGTCGCTCAGCGACTGGCCCCTGCTGGCCGGTGACCGGGGCGTCAACGCCCCCGAGAACTACACCGAGGTCACCGACAGCACCCTGTTCTGGCCCGCGGTCCGCTTCACGCTCCTCTACACGGCGATCGTCACGGTCGCCCTGCTCGGCCTGGCGCTTCTGCTCGCCCTGCTCGTGCAGGAGTCCCGCCCGGGCGCGGGCTTCTTCCGCACGGTCTACTTCCTGCCCGGCGCCCTCGGACTCGCCTCCGCCTCCCTGCTGTTCTGGGGCCTGTACAGCCCCACCACCGGGCCGCTCAGCCGCGCCCTGGAAACGCTCGGCCTCGTCGACGACCCGGTGTCCTTCCTCGGCACCCCGACGGCCGCTCTGCTGTCGACGGTCTTCCTCATCGTCTGGAAGTTCGCCGGCTTCTACATGCTGATCCTGCTCGTGGGCATCCAGCGCATCCCCCACGAGGTGTACGAGGCGGCCCGCATGGACGGCGCCGGACGCGGCCAGATCTTCCGCTCCATCACCCTGCCGCTGCTGCGCCCGTCCATCGCGCTGAGTCTGCTGCTGTGCGTGACCGGATCCCTGCTCGCCTTCGACCAGTTCTTCATCCTCACCAAGGGCGGACCGGACAACAGCACCGTCACCATCGTCCAGTTGATCTACCGGGAGGCCTTCCAACGGCTGAACCTGGGCACCGCCGCCGCGCTGTCGATCATCGTGCTGGCCGTGCTGCTCCTGCTCAACGCCCTCCAGTTCCGCGGTCTGCGCCGCGCCGACGAGTCATGACGACCACGGTCCCTCGGACCAGTCATGAAACCCACGCCACCAGAAGGGACACCACGGTGCTCACCCGCGCCCTCGGCCGGACGCCGTACTACGTCGTCGCCGGAGGTCTGGCCGTCATCTTCCTGTTCCCGCTGCTGTGGAACGCCTGGTCCTCGGTCAGCGGACAGCCGGGCACCGCACAGGAATCCGGCTACGGCCTCGGCAACTACCGGACCCTGCTCGACTACGACGCCGGACTGTGGCGCTACCTCCTCAACAGCACCGTCGTCTCGACGCTGACCGTCCTGCTCACCCTCGGGGTGTCACTGCTGGGCGGCTACGCCTTCGCCCGCTTCGACTTCCCCGGCAAGAACCTGCTGTTCCTGCTCACCCTGGCCATCCTCATGGTCCCGTACGCCACCCTCCTCATCCCGCTCTACGTGCTGCTCGGCAGGCTCCATCTGCAGAACTCGCTGATCGGGCTGAGCCTGGTGCTGGCCATGTTCCAACTGCCGTTCGCCACCTTCATGATGCGGATCTCCTTCGAGGCGGTCCCACGCGAACTGGAGGAGTCGGCGCTCGTCGACGGCTGCGGCACGGCCGGGGCGCTGCGCCGGATCCTTCTCCCGGCGGTGCGGCCGGGACTGATCACCGTGGGGCTGTTCGCCTTCCTCGCGGCCTGGAACGACTTCATCGCCCCGCTGATCCTCATCTCCGACAGCGAGAAGGCACCCCTGCCGCTGGCCGTCGCCAATCTGCGGCAGCAGAGCATGGGAGCCGTCGACTACGGCGCCACCGAGGCGGGCGTGGTGGTGCTGGCCGTGCCCTGCCTGCTCCTCTTCCTGCTGCTGCAACGGCACTACATACGGGGCTTCATGTCCGGCGCGCTCAAGGGCTGACCGCCAACAGGAACAGGCCGACGCGCACACCGCACCGCACGCATGGAACCGCACAGACCGAACGGCCCGCACCGCAGACCGAAGGGACAACCGAAGGCATGAACTGGTGAGGGAGAACACGGCGCGGTCGTCGGTGGTGCCGGTGGCACCGACCCGCGGCCGGCTGCGACCGCTCGGCCTCGACGAGGTCCAGATCACCGGGGGCTTCTGGGCCGAACGCCGGCACACCAACGCGACCGCGACCATCGGCCACTGCCGCGACTGGATGGAACGCTCCGGCTGGACCGGCAACTTCCGGGCCGCCGCCGAGGGACGGGTCCACCGGGACCGGCGGGGACGGGAGTTCGCCGACTCCGAGCTCTACAAACTCCTCGAAGCGATGGCCTGGCAGTCCGCCACCGGCCCCGCACTCGACGCCGACATCGCCGCACTCACCGACGTCATCGCACCCGCCCAGGCGGCGGACGGCTATCTGAACACCGCCTACGGCCGCCCCGGCCAGCAGCCCCGGTACAGCGACCTCGAATGGGGCCACGAACTGTACTGCCAAGGGCACCTGATCCAGGCGGGCGTGGCCCAGACCCGGGCCCGGGGCGAGGGCGAGCTGGCGAAGATCGCCCGACGGGCGGCCGACCACGTGTGTGCCACCTTCGGCCGGGGCGGCATCGAGGGCGTCTGCGGACACCCGGAGATCGAGCCGGCCCTGGTCGAACTGGCCAGGGCGACAGGGGAGCAGCGCTACCTCGACCAGGCCGCGCTGTTCGTCGAGAGGCGTGGCCACCGCACGCTCGCCGACATCGAGTTCGGCCGCGCCTACTACCAGGACGACCTGCCGCTGCGCGAGGCGACGGCGCTGCGCGGGCACGCCGTCCGCGCCCTCTACCTCGCCTCCGGCGCGGTCGACGTGGCCGTGGAGACCGGCGACGACGACCTGCTCGCCGCGGTGGTACGGCAGTGGGAGGCCGCGGTAGCCCGGCGGACGTACCTGACCGGCGGCATGGGTTCGCACCACCGGGACGAGTCCTTCGGCGACGACTTCGTGCTGCCACCGGACCGCGCCTACTCGGAGACCTGCGCCGGTGTCGCCTCCGTCATGCTCAGCTGGCGGCTGCTGCTGGCCACCGGTGAGCCGCGCTTCGCGGACCTCGCCGAGCGGACCCTGTTCAACGTGGTCGCGACCTCGCCGTCGGCGGACGGCCGGTCCTTCTTCTACGCCAACACCCTGCACCGGCGCCACCGGGGTGCCGTACCCGCGCCGCACGCCGTGAGCCGGCGCGCCGAGTCGAGTCTGCGCGCGCCCTGGTTCGCGGTGTCCTGCTGCCCGACCAATGTGGCGCGGACGCTGGCCCAGCTGCCCGCGTATCTGGCGACGGCCGACGACCACGGCGTGCAGGTGCACCAGTACGCCGACGCGGAGATCGCCACCTCGCTCGCCGGCGGGCACGGCGTCGCCCTGCGGATCCGCACCGACTACCCGGCCGGCGGCACCGTGACGGTGCGGATCGGCCGGTCCACGGACCGCCCGTGGACCCTGTCGTTGCGCGTGCCCGACTGGACCGCGGGCGACACCGCCTGGCTGGTCGACCCGGACGGGCGGCGCCGCGCGGTCGCCCCGGGCACGGCCGGGACCACCCGGGTCTTCCGGCCCGGCGACGAGGTACGCCTCGAACTGCCCGTACGGCCGCGCTGGATCCGCGCCGACCCGCGGGTGGACGCGGTACGCGGGGCGGCGGCCGTGCAGCGCGGTCCGCTGGTGTACTGCGCCGAGTCCGTGGACCTGCCCGACGGGCACGAGGTCGACGCCGTACGGGTGGACCCGTCCGCGGAACCGGAGGACGGGCCGGACGGCGGGGGCGACACCGTCCTCGTCCCCGGTGAACTCGCCGAACCCGGTGCACCGCACGACCCCGCATGGCCGTACCGGCCCCTCGACCGAGCCACCGCTCCCACCGCTCCCACCGCCGAGCCCCGCACCATCGTCCTGGCCCCCTACCACTCCTGGGCCAACCGTGGGCCCACGACCATGCGGGTGTGGCTGCCGACGGTTGAAGGCCGGCCGACGTCCACAGGAGCGCAGCCGCAGGCCGCACCACAACCGAAGCCCACCGAAACAGACCCGAAGCCCACCGGAACACACCCGAAGGCCACCGGGAGGTAACCGTGCACGGACAACGAAGACGGCACCGCCGCGGCGCCCTGGCCGGAGCACTGGTCCTCGGGTTGCTGGCGCCGCTGGCCGCCACCGCACCCGCGTCGGCGGACAACTCGGCCATCGGCTACCCGGTGTATTCCGGCTCCGCGCACCCCGTGCCGAAGCTGCCGGCCGGCTTCACCACCCACCGCACGCTGCGCGCCCAGTACGAGGCCGACCGGAAGACGGGCGACGGCACCGACTTCTGGATGGACCGCATGCTGGCCCGCAAGGGCGCGGACCCGGCGGGTGACTGGCTGTTCACGCGCGGGCGGGCGGTGTTCATGAAGGAACACGATCCTTCCCGGCTCGGGTTCGCCGGCAAGGTCGCCTACTGGGAGAGCATCGACAACCGGTCGGCGTACACGGTGAACCTGTCCGTGGACGGCGAGGACCTGACCCTCCTTGAGAACACCGACGCCCGCACCCAGACCCCCAGTTACTGGCACAGCGAGTTCACCCACGAGGCCACCGGCCTGAAGGTGACGCAGACCAAGTTCATCACCGACGCCGACGTGGCCGTGACCGACCTGACCGTCGCCAACACGGGTGCGACGAGCCGGAAGGTGACCCTGCGCGCCTCGTCCCCGTACACCACCACCGCCGAAGGGCGCGAACTCACCGGCACGGTCGCCGCGAAGAACAACCTCACCACCGTCTTCCCCCGGCTCAGCGGCGACGGCATGGCACCCGACGGCGACACCCTGACCCGGACCCTCACCGTCCCCGCGGGCCGCGCACTCACCACGAAGGTCCAACTCGGCTTCGTCACCGAGGAGATCGCCCGTTCCCGCTCCGAGTACGACGGCGTGCGGAGGGCATCCCCGACCGCCGCCTTCCGCGCACATGTGCAGACGTACAACCAGTGGTGGGCCGAGAACCTGCCCTACCTCGACGTCCCGGACGACAACATCGAGAAGACGCTCTACTACCGCTGGTGGCTGCTGCGTTACAACTTCCTCGACGCCGACATCCCGGGCAACGACTACCAGTTCCCCACCTCCATGGAGGGCGTGCTGGGCTACAACAACGCCATCGCCCTCACCACCGGCATGTTCGTCGACGACCTCAAGTACCTGCGCGATCCGAGCTACTCCTACGGACCCTGGATGTCCGCCGGGGAGGTGTCGAAGAACGGCAAGTACACGGACAACCCGGGGGACCCGGAGAACTGGTCCAACAGCTACATCCAGTACATCTCCGAGGCCGCCTGGCGCTCCTACCAGGTGCACGGCGGGCCCGACGGCGTCGTGCGCAACCTCGCGCGCTACGCGGAGAAGGATGTCCGGGGGCAGCTGGAGAGTTACGACCACGACGGCAACGGTCTGATCGAGTACGACTGGGGCGCGATGACCGGCAACGACGCCGACGCGGTGTCCTTCGACTGGAAGCCGGGCAACCTGGACCGGGCCGAGTCGGCGTACGTGTACAGCAACGCCACCGCGGCGGCCCGCGCCTACGAACTCCTCGGCGAGAAGGACAAGGCGCAGGACATGCGGGGCGTCGCGAAACGGGTCAAGGACGCCGTCCTGACGTACCTGTGGGATCCGAAGGACAAACTCATCAAGCACCGGCACGTGGCCACCGACACCCTGGTGCCCTGGAAGGAGATCAACAACTACTACCCGTACAGCGTGGGTCTGATGCCCACGCCGGACGAGGACCCGCAGTACCTCGAAGCCCTGCGGCTGTGGGCGGACGACAAGCAGTACCCCGTCTTCCCGTTCTTCACCGCCAACCAGGCAGACAAGGCGGAGGCGGCCGAGCAGGGGAACCCCGGCAGCAACAACTTCTCCGTCATCAACTCCACCGTCACCTTCCGCTTCCTCTCCTCCGTCCTGCGGAAGTACCCGAACCGATACATCGACCGCACCTGGTACAAGAAGCTGCTGTCGTGGAACGCCTGGGCCCAGTACGTCGACGGGGACAACCGGTGGCCCGACCAGAACGAGTTCTGGTCGGACGGCAGCGCCGACCCGCAGAAGATCGGCTACCGGTCCTGGATCCACCACACCATCCTCGGCACCACCAACTGGACCGTGATCGAGGACGCGATGGGCTTCCGGCCCCGCGACGACCGGAAGATCGAGCTGTCGCCGATCGACGTCGACTGGCCCCACTTCGCCGTCACCGACATCAACTACCGCGGCACCGACGTCGCCGTGCTGTGGGACAAGCCCGGCGACGGCAGACGGCCGTACGGCCGCCAGGTCCCCGAGGGCTACTCCCTCTACCTCAACGGGAAACTCGCCCTCACCGCCGACCGCCTCACCCATCTCGTGTACGACCCCGTCACCCGCAAGGTGACCTTCCCCGACGGGGGCGGGGCCAAGGCCAGGACCACCGGCCTTCGTACGGCCGTCGCCGCACCGCAGGACGTCGAGTACGGCACGAAGGACCGTGTCACCGACCTCTTCGCCAAGGCGGGCCGGGACCTGACCGGTGTGGCGCAGCAGAACCTCGCCGCCGGTGCCACCGTCCGCGCCTCCTACGAGGCGGCGGGCCACCCGGTGGCCGGCGCGGTCGACGGCTTCACCATCAACGAGCCCTTCTGGGGTGCCCGCGGCTCGGGCAACACCGAGGACTGGTACGAGCTGGACTTCGGGCGACCGCGCGGCGTGGACGACGTCCGGCTCCACTTCTACAGCGACAAACGGCCGGACGGTTACGCCGAGCCCGCGCTCTACGCCGTGCAGTACCAGGACCGTGCCGGGCAGTGGCGGGACGTGGCCGGAGCGGCCAGGTCACCGGTCTTTCCACGGGCCAACCTCAACCAGGTGCGTTTCCGGAAGGCGACCACCCAGAAGCTACGGGTACTGATGCGCCACCGGGACGGCCACACCAGCGGCCTGAAGGAGGTCCAGGCCTTCGCCACCGGCGCCCGGGCCCCGGCGGCACGCAACCACGCGCCGTATGTCGAGGCGTGGCGTGACACCACGTACACCCGCCCCGGACAGGTCAGGCTCACGGGCGTCGTCAAGGACGACGGTCTCCCGGAGCGGAAGCTCACCGCCTCGTGGAAGGCGGTCGACGGCCCGGACGGCGGCACCGTCCTCTTCGACACCCCGGGCGCCTCGACGACCGTCGCCCGGTTCACCGAGGCGGGCACCTACACGCTCCAACTCACCGCGAGCGACGGCACGTCGGAGTCGTCGAAGAAGGTCGTCGTCAAGGCGGCGGGGCTCTCGGACGGACAGGTGAACGTGGCGCCGTCCGCCACGCCCACCGCGTCCTACACCTCGGGCTGGGAGTCGGTGGCGGCCCTCAACGACGGCCGGGAACCCGCCTCGTCGTCCGACGCGCCACGCTGGGGAAGCTGGCCCCAGAAGGGCACCCAGTGGGTGCAGTACACCTGGGACGACCCCGTCCGCGTGGACGGCTCCGACCTGTACTTCTTCCGCGACGCCCAGCCGGGCGCGGACGACGGTGTCGGCGTCCCGTCCTCCTGGGTCATCGAGTACCGCGACGGCGACACCTGGCGCGAGGTCGCCTCACCCAGCGGCTACGGCACGGCGGAGGACCGCTACAACCGGACCACCTTCACCCCCGTCACCACCACCGCCCTGCGGGCCAGGCTGACCGGCCATCCCAACCTCGCCCTCGGCGTGCAGGAGTGGAAGGTGTACGCCCAGACGCCGGAGTCGGTGCGCGAGGTCCACGTCCCCACCCCGCGCGGCAGGATCCCGCAACTGCCGGGCCAGGTCACGCTGGTCTACCCGGACGGCTCGACGGCACGCTCGCCGGTCGCCTGGCCGGCCCTCACCGCGGAGCAGGTCGCCGAGGGCGGCACCAGCGTACGGATCACCGGGCTCGCCGACAGGGCCGCGCAGCCCGTCACCGCGACCGTGTGGGTGCGTCAGAGCGACGCGGTCGAGATCACCAGCCTCGCCGAGGAACGGCTCACCAGCCGGACCGGACGGGCGCCCACCCTTCCGCCGACCGTCGTCGCCACCTACAACGACGGATCCAAGGACAGCGGCGTCCCGGTCACCTGGGACCCGGTGGATCCGGACCGGTACGCGCAGCCCGGAACCTTCGAGGTGAAGGGAACGGTGTTTGGCACCACCTACCGGGCCACGGCCACCGTCACCGTGACCGCCCCACCTGGATGACCGCCTCCGCATGACCCCCGCCACGACCACCACCCCCGCACCCACCCCCACCATGACCGAACCGGTGCCGTTCCCCCGATTCCATGCCCGCCGACGACCCACGATCGGAGCCCGAGCATGTCCCAAGCCCCCTCCCGACGCCGCGTGTTGAAGCTCGCCGCAGGGACCGCCGCCGTCACCCCGCTGGTATACACGGCCACTCCGGCGCAGGCCGCCCCCACCGGCCCGGCCGCCGTCGAGGCACTCGCACCGGCCACCTCGGCCGAGCCACCCACACCGTCCACCTGGGCCGTGCGCCCCTTCGCCCTGGGCCAAGTCACCCTCGGCGACGGTGTCTTCCGCCGCAAGCGTGACCTGATGCTCGACTACGCCAGGTCGTACCCCGCCGACCGCATCCTCGCCGTCTTCCGGGCGAACGCGGGCCTCGACACCCGAGGCGCCCGGCCGCCCGGCGGATGGGAGACCTCCGACGGCAACCTGCGCGGCCACTTCGGCGGGCACTTCCTCACCCTGATCGCCCAGGCGTACGCCGACACCCGGGAGGCCGCCCTCAAGACCAAGCTCGACTACCTGGTCACCGTGCTCGGCGAGTGCCAGCGGGCCCTGGCCGAGCATGGCTCACCGAAACCGAGCCACCCCGGCTTCCTGGCGGCGTACCCCGAGACCCAGTTCATCCTGCTGGAGAGTTACACGACGTACCCCACCATCTGGGCTCCGTACTACACCTGCCACAAGATCATGCGGGGTCTCCTCGACGCGCACACCTTGGCCGGGAACGCACAGGCCCTGACCATCGCCTCGGCCATGGGCGACTGGGTGCACAGCCGACTCGGACGGCTGCCGAAGACGCAGCTGGAGCGCATGTGGTCGATCTACATCGCCGGCGAGTACGGCGGCATGAACGAGGTACTGGCCGACCTGTACGCCCTCACCGGCAAGCAGGAACACCTCGCCGCCGCCCGCTGCTTCGACAACACGGCGCTCCTTGACGCCTGCGCCGAGGACACCGACATCCTCAACGGGCGCCACGCCAACCAGCACATTCCCCAATTCACCGGCTACCTGCGGCTGTTCGACCACACGGGGGAGGAGGAGTACGCGGCCGCGGCCCGTAACTTCTGGGGCATGGTCGTGGACCCCCGCATGTACAGCCTGGGCGGCACGGGCCAGGGCGAGATGTTCCGGGCCTCAGGCGCCGTCGCGGCCACGCTGGACGCAAACAACGCCGAGACCTGTGCCACGTACAACATGCTCAAACTGAGCCGGCAGCTGTTCTTCCACGAGCCCGACACCGCCTACATGGACTACTACGAGCGGGGCCTGACCAACCACATCCTCGCCTCCCGTCGGGACGCCCCCAGCACGACCAGCCCGGAGGTGACGTACTTCGTGGGGATGGGGCCCGGGGTCGTGCGCGAGTACGACAACACCGGCACCTGCTGCGGCGGCACCGGCATGGAGAACCACACCAAGTACCAGGACTCGGTCTACTTCCGTTCCGCCGACGGCGACGCCCTGTACGTCAATCTGTATCTCGCCTCGACCCTGCGGTGGCCGGAGCGGGGCCTCGTCATCGAGCAGGCGAGCACCTACCCGGCCGAGGGCGTTCGCACGCTGACGTTCCGTGAGGGCGGCGGACGGCTCGACCTGAAGCTGCGGGTTCCGTCCTGGGCCACGGGAGGCTTCACCGTCACCGTCAACGGGGTCCGGCAGCGAGTCGAGGCGGTGCCCGGCAGCTATCTCACCCTGAGCAGGGACTGGCGGCGCGGTGACCGGGTGAGGATCTCCGCGCCCTACCGCCTGCGCATGGAGAGGGCGTTGGATGATCCCGCCGTCCAGTCGCTGTTCTACGGGCCGGTGTTGCTGGTCGCGCAGAGCGGGGAGACGACGTTCCGCTCGTTCTCCTTCTACCGGGACTTCACGCTCCGGGGCGATCTCGCGGACGCGATCGAGCCCGGGGGCCGGCCGCTGCACTTCACCACCCACGGCCTGACCCTCGCACCGTTCCACATCGCGGACGACACCCGCTACCACGCCTACTTCCGGCGCTCGGAACCCGTCGTGGTGTTCGGCGCGACCGACTCGGGCGTACCGAACCGGGCTCGCGGCGACGGCTTGACCTTCCTCGACGTGCTCTGGGCGCAGGCGCCGTTCGCGACCTCAGGCCGTTTCGTCGCGGCGGTGCGCGTCCTCGCCGGCACATGGTCGTCCGAAGGGCTGTTCACACCGGCCGAACGGGACCGCGTGGTCGCGGCGGCGACCCGCGCGGACCTGCGGCGCTGAGGGGGCCGGACGGCCCCGACGGAACGCGCGGGGGCGTCCGGCCCGGCCCCGCAGCTGTCGACCGTGCGCTCCGGTCAGTCGGTAGCGGGTTGGCAGAACCAGCCGACCGACCCCCACCCGCCCCTCGGGTGGGGGTCGCCAGGCACGGCCGCTGAACCTGACCGCCTATTCGGATCACTCGGTGCGCAGGGCCGTGGCGGTTCGGGCCCCGGCGGCCCAGCCGGCTGGCAGGAGCGCACCCAGGGTGGCGATGAGCAGGGCGCCGAGCGCGAGCGGGACCAGTTCGGCACCGTGGTAGACGGCGATGACTGAACCGGGGAGGCGCAGCCCCACGCTGTCGCCCATCGCTGGGAGGACGAAGCCGTGCAGGGCCACGCCGAGCGGCACGCCGACAGCGCCGGCGACCAGGCCGGTCACGACGACCGAGGTGACGACCATTGCGACGGTCTGCCGGGGCGTCATACCGAGCGCCTTGTGGACACCGATCTCCCGCACGCGCTCGCGGGTGTCGAGCAGCACCCCGTTGAGCACGCCGAGCGCGGCGACGGCGACGAGCATCAGCGTGAGGATCGCGGACAGCGCGTTCAGCGTGACGACCATGTCGCTGCCGGCGTCGAGCCCGCCGGCCCGAGCTGTGGCCCCCAGTGGTGCCAGGTCCTTGTTCAGCGCGGCGACGTAGTTGGAGACCTCGGTGCCCGAGGTGACCGCGATGTGATGGCTCGTCTCCTTCAGGTCGGGATGTGCGGCCGTGAGGGTCGAGGCGTCGGTGAAGACCTGCATGCCGTCGTTGCGGGGGTCGAGGACCTCGCCGACGATCCGCACCGTGACCGGCTCGGCCAGGCCGCTCAGGGTGGCGGTGTCGCCGATGCGGGTGCCGGTGGCGGCCAGGAAGGGAGTCGGGACCACGGCCTCGCCCGGCTTGTCGATCCAGCGGCCCGAGACCATCGTGTAGCCGCCCCAGGAGGCGTCGCCGGTGAAGGCGACCACGTCGATGGTGCCGGTCAGGCCGGACACGGTCGCCCGTACGGTCGTGGCGCTGTAGTACTTCCGGGTTCCGGCGCTGCCCTTGATGGCCGCGGCGACCGCGGCGGGATCGGCCCTGGGCCGCTTCTCCCGGCCAGGGGGTCCGAAGTCCGGCAAGGGCGCGGGCACGACGACATCGGCGGCGTCGTGGGCCTTGGCCTTCATCACCTGGCCGAGCGAGGCGCCCATCCCCACGGTGAACGTGACCGCGACGGTGCCGAACAGGACCGCCGTGCCCATGGCCAGCGCACGGCCGGGCCGCGCGAAGGGCCGGGCCAGGCCCAGGGCGACCGGCTGCGGCAACGGCAGCCGACCGGCCAGGCGGACCGCCCACCGGCCGCGCCCCGCCGAAGCGGTACGCCCGACCGCGAGCGCGTCGACCGTACGCAGCCGCCCGGCCCGCCAGGCACTCGCCCACGCGGTCGCCGCCACCAGGCCGAGCACCCCGGCGACCACCGCCAGGTCGACCCAGGGGGCGATGGACAGGGAGGAGGTGCCGTAGACCTCCTCGGTCTCGGCCAGTACGGGGACGGCGAGCAGATGGCCGGCGAGGACACCGAGGACCGTGCCGACGGCCGCCGGGATCAACGCCTGGCCCACGTAGGCCCGTACGACCTGGGCCGGGGTGAAGCCGACGGCCTTGAGGACGCCGATGCGGCGCGTCCCCGTACCCACGGCCGACGCGACGACATTGCCCACGACGAGCACCGACATGACCAGTCCCAGGGCCCCGAACGCGATCAGGAACGGAACGTAGAGGGCGGTGTCGCGCTCGGCACCCTTCTTGACGGTGAGCCATGACCGTTCGCCGACGGCCGAACCCGGCGGCAGGGATCGGGTCACGGCCTTGCCGCCCGCGGTGATCTGCGCGGCGGTGCCCGCGTCGGTGAAGCGGTAGAGCATCTGGTAACCGCCGCTGCCGGGCGCGGTGAGCGCCCGCATCTGGGAGGGAACCACCCAGGCGTCAGCGGTCTGCGTGACCGAGCGGGCCACACCGACCACCGTCAGCGTCGGACCGCCGGACAGATCCGGGAAGGCGATCTTCATGCCCAGGGTCGGCAGGAGCGAGGAGTTGGCGGACAGCACGATCTCGCCGGGGCGCGTGGGCCACCGCCCGTCGAGCAGCGCCACCTCGTCCACGTCCCGGCCGGAATCGGGCCGACCGACCACGGTCAGCGGCCACCCGGAACCCGGGCCCTCCGACCGCGGAGTGACCGTCGCCGTACGGAACGGCCCGGCCGCACTGCTCACCCCGTCGGCGCCCCGGGACTTCGACAGCTGCCCGGCACTCACCTTGCGCGCGTCGAACTGCACCGACAGATGCGCGCCGTGCTGCCCCGCGAAGGCGTCCTCGAAGGGCGCACCGGACACCACGAGCAGGGACCCGCCGAGGACGGAGGCGGCCACCGCCATCATCGTGGCGAGCCCGATCACCAGCGTCTGCACCCGGCGCCGTCCCACCCCCGAGCGCACGACCTTGCCGAGGGCGCTCATCGGACGGCCCCCGGGGTGACGGCCCGCGACCGGACGTCCTCGGTGATCCGGCCGTCGGCGATCCGGACCGTACGGTTGGTGCAGGAGTGGGCCAGAGCCAGATCGTGGGTGACCACGACGATGGTCTGGCCCTCGGCGTTGAGGTCGCTGAGCAACCCGCTGACGTCCTGTCCGGCGGCCGTGTCCAGGGCCCCGGTCGGCTCGTCGGCCAGCAGCAGGGCGGGCCGGTTCATCAACGCCCGGGCCACCGCGACGCGTTGGCGCTCGCCGCCGGACAGCCGCCCCGGGTAGGCGCGGGCATGCCGATCGATGCCCAGCAGTTCCAGGAGTTCCGCGGCCCGGCGGTCCGTCTCGCCACGCGCCATACCCGCGAGGCGCGCGGGCAGGACGACATTGTCGGTGACGGTCAGATCGTCGAGCAGGTTGAAGAACTGGAAGACCATGCCGATCTTCGACCGCCGGTAGAGCGCCGATCCGGATTCGCCCAGCCGGTCCACCCGCACCCCGTCCACGGTGACCGTCCCCGCGTCGGGCCGGTCCAGGCCCGCGATCAGGTTGAGCAGCGTGGACTTGCCGCTGCCGGACGGGCCGAGGATCGCGACGGCCTCACCGGGCCGCACGGTCAGCGACGCCTCGTGCAGAGCGGGCGGGCCGTCGTCGTATCGGCGGCTCACCTCGCGCAGTTCGATCACCGGCACGGTCATGAAAGGCTCCTTGGGTACGGGCAGTTGGCTGCGTGAACGCTATGAGCGGACCCGGCCCGCCCGCGTCCGCCGCTCGAACCCCTTGCGGTACCGCGCTTGGACGATCCCCACAGACGTCATCCCTGCGATGTAGGCGGGTGATGTATCCGGTGCGCTGCGAATGACCACTGGGACGGACTCCGTGGGCCCGCGCGGCGGGGACAATGAACCGGTGATGGACGTACCCACGACGTCGGTGCGACTGCGGGAGGCCGCCCGCCGGACGGTCCGCGACGCCAGGCTTCCCAGCGGTCCACCGCTGCGGCCCACCCGGCGCGCCTGGCAGTTCGACGCGCTGATGGCGCTGACCCTCGGGATCGCCACCGTCTACTACGGCATCGACAACGTCGGCAACGTCGTGCTGCGGGAGATCGCACCCGGGGTGGCGGTCGCCGTGCCGCGCCCGGCCGGGCCCGGCGGCCTGGTTCTCATGGTGACCCTCGCGGTCGTCGCCTCGGGCGCCCTGGCGCTGCGCCGCCGCTACCCGCTCGCCGTGCTGTGCGTCGTGACGGCCGCGACCCTGGCGACACCGCAGAGCGTCCTGCGGCTGACCTTCTACGCGTTCGTCATCGCCGTCTACAGCGCCGCCGTGTACAGCCCCTACCGGGTGGCGACCCTGGCGGCACTGCCGTTGTCGGTCGTCCTGGTCGGCACCTCGGGGAACTCGGTGACCCCGATCGTCCCCAACGAATACATCGCCCTGCTGATCCTGGTCCCGATGGCCGTGGCCGCCGTCGGCCTGCGTACCTGGAAACTGCGCACCGACGAGGGCCGCACCCGGCTCTCCGCGCTGGAACGCGAACAGGCCGAGGCGCTGCGCCGGGCCGTCGATCACGAGCGGGCCAGGATCGCCCGCGAACTGCACGACGTCGTCACGCACAACGTCAGCGTGATGATCATCCAGGCGGGCGCCGCCCGCAAGATCATGAGAACCTCCCCGGAGCAGGCCGGCGAGGCGCTGCTCGCCGTCGAAGCGGGCGGACGGGCGGCCATGACCGAACTGCGCCACGTCATGGGACTGCTCACCATGGCCGACGACGAGGGCACGGACGGTGGAGACCTCGCCGACACGGCCGTGCAGCTCGCCCCGCAACCCGGCCTGGATCAGCTGGAATCGCTGGTCGGACGGGTCCGCGGCACCGGACTGCCCGTCGACCTGACCGTGATCGGCCCGCCTCGCCCCCTCCCGCCCGGCCTCGAACTCGCGGCGTACCGCGTGGTCCAGGAAGCCCTGACCAACACCGTGAAGCACGCGTCCCGCGCCACCGCCGCCGTGACCGTCGAATACGGCCCGCGGCGGCTCCGGGTGGAAGTCGTCGACACCGGTGGGCACCCGGGCGCGGGTGTGGCAGCCGGAAGCGGCCGGGGCCTGATCGGCCTGCGCGAGCGCCTCGCCGTCCATGACGGAACGTTGACCACCGGGCGACGTCTGACCGGTGGCTACCGGGTGGAAGCCCTGATCCCCTTGGAGACACCGTGACCGAGCCGCTGCGGGTGCTCCTCGCCGACGACCAGACCCTGGTACGCACCGGATTCCGGCTGATCCTCGGCGCCGACGGCATCGACGTCGTCGCCGAGGCGACCAACGGAACCGAAGCGGTCGAAGCGGCCCGGCGCACCCGTCCCGACGTGATCCTGATGGACGTCCGGATGCCCGAGACGGACGGCCTGGAGGCCACCCGCCGTATCCTCACCGGCGCCCCCGACGAACCCCGCGTCATCATCCTGACCACGTTCGACCTCGACCGATACGTCTACGCGGCACTGTCCGCCGGGGCCAGCGGCTTCCTCCTCAAGGACGTCACCCCCGAGCATCTGACCGCGGCCGTCCACACGGTCCGTACCGGCGACGCCCTCCTCGCGCCCGCCATCACGCGGCGGCTCGTGGAGCGTTTTGCTGGAGACGGACATGGGTGCAGTGCCGGAGGCGAACATCGATGCAGTGCGTCAGGCGACCAGGGACGCAGTGCCTCAGGCGAACCCCAGTACACCGCCGAAGGCGAACACCGGCACAACACCCCCCGCGGCGGCCACACCGCCCCCCTCCACCGCGACCTCGCCCCGCTCACCCCGCGTGAGCTGGAAGTCCTCGGCCTGCTCGCCCGAGGACTGAGCAACGCCGAACTCGCCGCCCGCCTGCACCTGGCCGAGACGACCGTCAAGACACACGTCGCCCGCATCCTCGCCAAGCTCGGACTCCGTGACCGTGTCCAGGCCGTCATCGTCGCCTACGAGACCGGGATGGTCAGCGCCGGTTCACGCGCGGCCGCCCAGCAGTCCACCGAGCAGACGTAGTCGCCGAAGCCGAGCGAGCCGTCAAGTGGTCGCCCACGCAAGGGATTTGAGGCTCCGATCTTGACCGTCCCCGGGTCCCGGGCTTAGCGTTCCCGCGTTCACGAAGGATTGAAACGATTCAATTCCAGCGCTTGGGGCGACACATGCAGAACCACATCTCACGGCGAGGCGGGATATCCCGGCGCACGGTCCTGGCCGCCTCGCTGGCCGCGGGCACCGTCACGGCCCTCGGAGCGACCGGCTCGCCGTTCGCCACCGCTCTTCCCCTGACCGGCAGCCAGAACCTCACCGGCAACTGGTTCACCACGCCCCCGCACTCCGTGCGCCCCAAGTTCCGCTGGTGGTGGCCGGACGGGCTGGTCGACCCGGCGGAGGTCGCCCGTGAGATCGACCAGATCGCGGACGCCGGTTTCGGCGGCGCCGAGATCGCCGCCGTCCACCACAGCATCAAGGACAAGACCGTCCTGGACACCGCGCACCACGGTTGGGCCGGTACCCCCTGGCGCGAAGGCGTCCAGGCCGCCCTGCGCCAAGCCGCCCGCCGCGGTCTGACCATCGACCTCACGCTCGGCCCCAGCTGGCCCGTCGCCGTCCCCGGCGTCACCCCCGACGACACCGCCGCCGCTCAGGAACTCGCCTACGGACGCGTCTCGGTGGCAGCGGGCGCCCGCTACCAGGGACCCGTTCCCGAGCCCGTGCACGAGGCCGGCTCCGGGGTCACCCGCCGCACCCTGCTCGCCGTGCAGGCCGCCCGCGTCGAGCCCGCCAACGGCACCCGCAAGGAGACCGGCCTCGACCTCGACAGCGTCCACGACCTCACCGCCACCGTCCGCGACGGGGCCCTGACCTGGACCGCCCCCGCCGAGGGCGACTGGGTTCTGCTCTCCTACTGGCAGCGGGGCACCGCCCAGCAGCCCGAGTCCGGACCGCACTCCGCCCCGGCCGCCTACGTCGTCGACCACTTCAGCCCCACCGGCACCAGCGCCGTCACCGACTTCTGGGAGCGGGTCGTGCTGACCGGCACCATGCGGCGGCTGCTCAAGGCGGCCGGCGGTGCCTTCTTCGAGGACTCGGTCGAGCTGGAGACCGACTCCCTGGTGTGGACGACCGCGCTGCCCGACGCCTTCGAACGACGCACGGGCCGCCCCCTCCTGCCGTACCTGCCCGCCCTCGTCCTCGACAAGAGCAACCAGGTCTTCGCCTTCGAGGCTCAGCTCACCCGGCAGATCCGCCACGACTTCTGGGAGACCGTCTCCCATCTGTTCAACACCCACCACGTCACCGCCCTGCGGGACTGGGCGCACTCGCTCGGCATGTCACTGCGCGCCCAGCCCTACGGCCTGCAGACCGACGCCATCGCCTCCGCCGCGATCCTCGACATCTCCGAGGGCGAGTCACTCGGGTTCAAGAACCTCGACGACTACCGCTGCCTGGCCGGCGGACGGGACCTCGCCGGACACCGGGTGCTGTCCTGCGAAGCGGGCGCCTACAACGGCTCCGCGTACAGCACGACTTGGGACAGGTTCCTGCGCACCATGGGCGGCGCCTACGCGGCCGGAGTCAACCAGACGGTCGTGCACGGCTTCTCGTACGCCACCGCCCCCGGGGTCAGCTGGCCCGGCTTCGCCGCCTTCAGCCCGTACAACGGCGGGCCCGGGTACGGCGAGTCCTGGGGGCCCAGACAGCCCACCTGGCAACACGTCCGGGACGTCGCCGGCTACCTCGGCCGGGTGCACCAGGTGCTGCAGACCGGCACCCCGCGCGTCGACGTGGCCGTCTTCCGGCAGACCGGCTACACCGCCACCGGCATCGGCGCCTCCTGGTTCACCGCGACCGGCGTACCGCTCGGCTGGACCCACCAGTTCATCAGCGGCCCGCTCCTCGACCTGCCCGGAGCCCGCGTCTCCGGAGGACGCCTCGCCCCGGACGGCCCCGCCTACCAGGCCCTGTTCGTCGAGGGTGACTTCTTCTACGGCTCCACCCCGACCCTCGCCCTCGCCGACGCCCGCAAGCTGCTGAAGCTGGCCAGGGCGGGACTCCCGATGGTCCTGCTCGGCACCTTCGACCAGGCGCTCACCCCGGGCGTACCCGGCCCGGACGAGACGGACCGGGTGCGTGACGTCCTCGCCCGCCTCCTCGCGCTGCCGCACGTCACCGCCGTCACCGACAAGGCCGCCGTCGGCGACGCCCTCACCGCCCTCGGTGTCACCCCGCACGTCCGCCACGCGACGCCGTCCACGCTCCTCAACGCCCACCGGGTCGATGGCGACACCGACTTCTACTACCTCTGCAACGGCAAGCACGCCGAGACCGTCAAGCCGCCCGTCACGACCGTCGACCACGACGTCACCCTGCGCCGCACCGGGCGCGGCGGCACCGTGCCCTACCGCCTCGACCCATGGACCGGCGAAGTGACCCGCGTGGGCCGCTACACGTGGGACGGCGACGACGTCACCGTCCGGGTCACCCTCGAACCGGGCCAGGCCATGGTCGTCGCGCTCGGCCGCCCCGGCCTCTTCGGCGACCGCAACGGCGGACACCCGCACGCCGTGGCCGGCGACGCCGACCGGGTCCTGTTCACCGACCGCGGCCTCGCCGTACGCGTCGAGACCGCCGGCACCTACACCACCCGGCTCTCCTCGGGCCGTACGGTGACCACCAATGTCCGCTCGGTCCCCGAGCCAGTCACCCCGGGCCGCTGGCACCTCGACGTCGAGGACTGGCTCCCCGGAGCCGAGCCGACCGGCACCGGAATCGTCCGCCGCAGGCTCACCCTCGACGCCCTGCTGCCCTGGTCGCAGATACCCGAACTGGCCGACTCCGCGGGCCTCGGCCGGTACCGGACCACCGTAGCTCTTGGCTCCGACTGGACGTCGTCGTGCGGCGCGTACCTCGAACTGGGTCAGGTCGGCGACACCTTCCGGGTCACCGTCAACGGCACCCGCCTGGCGCCGGCGGACCGGCTCCACCCGGTCGTCGACCTGGGCGGACACCTGCGGCGCGGCGACAACGTGATCGAGGTCGAGGTGGCGACCCCGCTCGTCAACCGCCTCCGGGCGGCCCAGCCGGCCGTCTTCGGCGCCGTCGCCCGCCAGGCGTACGGGCTCATGGGGCCGGTCCGGCTGGTGCCGTACGTGCAGCGGCCATTGCGCTGACCGGCGCCCACGTACCGGTCAGGGCTTGATGCCCACCGCGGTCCACAGGCTGACCTCGGCGTCCGTCAGCGCCCGGCGGGCTTCGTCCCCGTCGGGCGCGTCCGGACGCCAGCGGTGGCCGACGGTGACCCCGGGGTCGAGGAGGGTGAGCCCGTCGAAGAAGCTCGCGACGTCGTCCCGCGAGCGGAACTGCACCGGCGTCCCGGCGGAGGTGTAGATGTCGGTGACCTTCTGCCAGGTGGCCGGGTCGAAGTCGGGCGTGCAGTGGCTGAGGGCCAGCGCGCTGCCCGACGGGAGGGCGTCCAGCAGCCGGCCGAGGATCCGGTGCGGGTCCTGGGCGTCGGTGACGAAGTGCATGAGGGCGTTCAGCGACAGGGCGACCGGCCGGCTCAGGTCCAGGACCTCGGACAGCTCCGGGGCGTTGAGAAGCGCGTCGGGGTCGTTGACGTCCGCCTCGATGTACGTGGTGCGGCCCTGGGGGGTGCTGCGCATCAGGCGCTCGGCGTACTTGAGGACGAGCGGGTCGTTGTCGGCGTACACCACACGCGCCTCGGGGACCACGCTCTGCGCCACCTGGTGCAGGTTCGGCTCGGTGGGGATGCCGGTGCCGATGTCGAGCCACTGACGGATGCCGTGCTCCTGGGCGAGGACCCGGGTGGCGCGGTGCATGAAGGCCCGGTTCTCGCGGGCGCACACGAAGATGCCGGGGTAGACCGCGGCGACCGTCTCGGCCGCCTGCTTGTCGATGTCGAAGTGGTCCTTGCCGCCGAGGTAGTAGTCGTACATGCGGGCCGAGTGCGGCCTGCTGGTGTCTATGCCCCGTGCGGGTCGGGTGTCGCTCATCCTGTCCCCTTCGATGGTGTGCGTGGTGGGTGCGGGGCGGGTCGGCGGCCGGGGCCGACGGGGTGGGTTCCCGCTCGCGGTTCGGTTCAGCGGGCTGTCAGATGGTCGGCGAGGCCCCGCTTGATTCCCCGGACGAAGGCGGTGATCTCCTCCGGGGTGTAGATCAGCGCGGGGCCGGTGGGGTCGGTCGACTGCCGTAGCGCCACCCGGCCGTCGGCGAGTTGCTTGGTCTCCACGCACTGGCCCCCGTTGGGACCGCTCCAGGGGCACTCCCAGCCGTGCTCGCCGAGGTCGGAGGCGGGCATGCCGTTGTAGACACGGCCGTCGGCGATGGTCATGAATACTCCTTGCGCATGCGGTTCAGCAGGGCCTTGCTCTCCGCCGATGAGGTCAGCAGGGACATCCGGTTGTGCGCCTCGAGATGGGCCGAGACGTCGGAACGCTGGTCCAGGTACACGGAGGCGGACAGGATCTCGCTGTAGACGACGTCGGGCAGTTCGGGTTCCTCGAACCGGAAGTAGGTGAAGGGCGCGCACGCCCCGACGTGCGCGCCCGCGGTGAACGGCACGACATCGACGCTGACATGGTCCAGTTCCGAGACCTCCAGGAGCCGGTCGATCTGCTCCCGCATGATCTCGGCGCCGCCCGCCACCCGGTGCAGGACGGCCTCCTCCATCACCACCCACAGCGTGGGCGCGTCGGGCTTCTCCAGCAGGCTCTGGCGGCGCAACCGAAGATCCACGCGCCGCTCCAGGTCCTCATCGCTCTCGTTGGGGAACCCGCCGCGCAACACGGCGCGCGCGTACCCGTACGTCTGCAGCAGCCCCGTCACGTACTGCGGTTCGTAGGTACGCAGGGTCCTGGCCCCGCTCTCCAGACTTACGTAGGCGGTGAACCAGCTCGGCACCACGTCGCGGTAGGCATGCCACCAGCCGGGCTCGTTGGCCCGCTCGGCCAGGTCCACGAACTCGTCGATCTCCTGCTGGTCGGCCCCGTAGGTCTGCAGCAGCTTCTCCACGTAGAGAGGCTTGAGGCCGACGTCCGCCTTCTCCAGACGGCGGATGGTCAACGACGTCACGCGCAGGGCTCTGGCCGCCTCGTCCAGTGAGACCCCGGCGCCGAGCCGTCTCTCCTGGAGCCTTCGGCCCAGGATCATGCGCAGGACGGTCGGTGCGCTGGTGCCCGCGCCGGAACGAGCGTCGCTCACTGCGCCACCTCCTGATGCGTTGTCACTGCAGGTAACCTGACAGTGACTTGATGACACGACCAGGCGGATACCGTCGCGCTGAAATTATCAGGGGGACGGTTGCAGTGTGAACTTGCCGGAGAGCATAGTTACTTCTGTGGCGATCCGGTCGACTGGGAGCGCGTCGCTGTCAACATTTCGCGTCACCTCGCGCAGTTGGCATTTGTCGGCAATTCGGCCCTACCTGGCTGTTTTGGCGGGAACACCCCCCGGCAGGTCCTCTCCTGGGCTCCGTCTCCCCACCGCGGCCCCCTGATGGAAGGCGACAAGCGTGTCCCCCCACACGACTTCCTCCCCCCAGCTCCTGGACGTCGCGAGCCCGGAGCGTACGCACTGGATGGAACTGCCCGCGCACCGCTCCAGCGTCTCGGCCGCCCGCCGTTCCGCGAACGCGCGCATGGACGACTGGCACCTGCCCGCCGAGATGACCGCGGAGGCGGTGCTGCTGGTGTCGGAACTGGCCACCAACGCGGTGTGCCACACGCCCAGTGTGCGGATCCTGTGCGGGATCGGGCTCATCACGGACCACTGTCTGCGGCTGGAGGTCCACGACCACGCCTACGCCGTCGACAGGCTGCCGCGCTGCGAACCGGGCCCCGAGGACGAGGGAGGGCGCGGCCTGTTCCTCGTCGAGGAGATCGCCCACACCTGGGGGATCGACCGATCCCGGCTCACCGGCGGCAACGCGGTGTGGGCGACCTTGCTCATTCCTGACGCGACGTGACGCCTTCACGGTGTAGGTGTGCGCGAGGGCGCCGTCGCGGATCGACTTCCAGGCGTCCACGATGTCGATGAGGCCGGCCCCCTC
>NZ_JBEXRA010000069.1:0-42489 GCF_040612855.1 Streptomyces sp. NPDC006332 | reverse complement strand
GAATTTTCGACATTCCCGGTTGCGCTGTTCCCCTCGCGGAACTTCTCCGATCCACCTCCGCCCCGGACCGTCTCCCGGCCGCGAGCCAGTGCGGCGTCCTGCCCGCCCGCCGCCGCGAACGATGGTTTCGCGCCGCTTCGGCGCGGCCGGTCAGTGCGGCCAGATCGGCGGGTCGTTGACGAAGGCGCCGCCCAGGTAGGCGTGGCCCACGTTGTCCGGGTCCAGTTCGCCCTGTTCGGCGATCAGCTTCTCGGCGAACGGCTCGGAGTCGTCCCGCGGCTCGTAGCCGAGGGCCCGTGCGCTGCTGAGGTCCCACCACAGGCGGGTGTTGGCGGAGGAGCCGTAGACCACGGTGTGCCCGACGTTCTCGGCGGTCAGGCCCGCGTGGAAGAGGCGGGCGCCGTCGGCGGGGCTCATCCACACCGAGAGCATGCGCACGCTGGTCGGCTCCGGGAAGCAGGAGCCGATGCGGACGGAGACCGTCTCGATGCCGTACTTGTCCCAGTAGAACTGGGCCAGATCCTCGCCGAACGCCTTGGACAGGCCGTAGAAGGTGTCCGGGCGGCGCGGGGTGTCGATGGGGATGAGGGGATCGTCGCCCTGGGGGCGCGGGGTGAAGCCGACCGCGTGGTTGGAGGAGGCGAAGACGATGCGCTTCACGCCCTCCTCGCGCGCGGCCTCGTACAGGTTGTACGTGCCCTCGATGTTCGCCGTGAGGATCTTCTCGAAGGGGGCTTCCAGGGAGATGCCCGCGAGGTGGATGATCGCGTCGACGCCCCGCACGGCCTTCCGCACGGCATCCTTGTCGGCGAGGTCCGCGGTGACCGCGTCCGGGTCGCCCTCGATCGGGCGCATGTCGAGCAGGCGCAGTTCGTAGTCGAAGGCCGGGAGCAGGTTCCGCATCAGGGTGCCGAGCCCGCCGGCGGCGCCGGTGAGCAGAACGGTGCGGGGAGCGGGCATCCTCGGGTCTCCTTGAGTCGGCGGCCGCATGCATGGATCCCATTCACATGCGTGGACACGCTATGGACGGCGGGTGTCCTCCGTCAAGTGTGGCGCGAACCCTGCGTATCCGCTCCCGCGACCCGGGTTTGTGTGCTTGACCGGCCCGGAAGGGGATCCCTAGGGTGGAGTCGTTCATAAATATGGATGTGAATCATAAACGTGAGCGCTCGTTCTAGGGAGAGCCCGTGACGTCAGCCCCCCTCGCCGCTCGACTCGGCATCCCCAGCGGGCCGCTGTTCTTCCCCGTCACCGCCTACGGCCCGGACGGCTCGGTGGACCTGGACGCCTACCGCGCGCATGTGCGCCGCGGGATCGAGACCGGCGCCGCCGCCGTCTTCGCGTGCTGTGGAACCGGGGAGTTCCACGCCCTCACACCGGAGGAGTTCGAGGCGTGTGTCCGCGCGGCGGTGGCGGAGGCCGCGGGTCGCGTCCCGGTCGTCGCGGGCGCCGGATACGGCACCGCGCTCGCCGTGCGGTACGCGCGGCTCGCCGAGGCCGCCGGGGCGGACGGGCTGCTCGCCATGCCGCCCTACCTCGTCGTCGCCGGGCAGGAGGGGCTGCTGCGGCACTACCGCGAGGTCGCCGCGGCCACCTCGCTGCCGGTGATCGTCTACCAGCGCGACAACGCCGTGTTCACCCCCGAGTCCGTCGTGGAGCTGGCCCGCACCGACAAGATCATCGGCTTCAAGGACGGCCTCGGCGACCTCGACCTGATGCAGCGGATCATCAGCGCGGTCCGCACCGAGGTCCCCGGCGACTTCCTCTACTTCAACGGGCTGCCGACCGCCGAACAGACCCAGCTCGCCTACCGCGGCATCGGCATCACCCTCTACTCCTCCGCCGTCTTCTGCTTCGCCCCCGAGATCGCGCTCGCCTTCTACGAGGCCCACAAGACCGGCGACGACGCCACCGCCCACCGTCTCCTCGACGGCTTCTACCGGCCCTTCGTCGACCTGCGCGCCCAAGGCCGCGGCTACGCCGTCGCCCTCGTCAAGGCCGGCGTACGGATGCGCGGACTCGACGTGGGAGAGGTGCGGCCCCCGCTGCACGAGCCGACCGAGGACCATGTGAAACAGCTCGCCCAGATCGTCGAGCGGGGATACGCCCTGCTCGACGAGGGCAAGTGAACGCGGAGGACAATTGAATCCTCCCCCAGCTGAGCAGGGGGATTCCTGGCTCACGCTGCCTGCGGGCCAGGGACCCGGCAGGTCTTGCACGATCAACACCAGCCGGGTTGAAACCAGCCCGGTTTGTGCCGCAAAGCTTGGAGGTGCATGTGCTGTCTTGGTTCTCGATCAGCACCGCGTACGCGCTTGGTTCTCGCAACGCACGGCGGTCAGCCTACGCGACCGCGTGGGTCCAGGGGGGCGAAACCCCGATCCCTGCCCTGCTCCGCAGGAGTCCGATTCCTGACCGGCCTGACAGCCGGGGCATCCTCGGAGGTCTCAAGTGAAGGCGTCGACCTTCGTCTACCCCTGGGATGTCAACGGGGACCCGGAAGCCGCGGCACGCATCGCCGCGCTCGGCGTGGAGCAGGTGACCCTGGCCGCCGCCTACCACTCCACGCGCGCGCTCACCCCCCGCCACCCGCGCCACCGCATCGTCACCGCCGAGCACGCGGCCGTGCTGTACCCCACCGACGACCGGTGGGAGGGACGGGAGCTGCGCCCGTACGCCGCCGGGGACTGGGCCCCCGGAGACGCGTTCGGCGAGGCGGCCGACGCGCTCACCGACGCCGGCCTGGCGGTGCATACCTGGGTCGTCCTCGCGCACAACTCCCGCCTGGGCGCCGAGCACCCGGACACCTCGGTCGTCAACGCCTACGGTGACCGCTACCCGTGGGCCCCCTGCATCGCGCAGCCCGCCACCCGTACCTACCTCGTGGACCTGGCCGCCGAGGCCGCCGTACGCCCCGGCGCGGCCGGCACCGAGCTGGAGTCCCTCGGCTGGTACGGACTCCAGCACCTGCACGCCCACGACAAGACCGCCGGGGTCGGCCTCGGGGACGCAGGCCAGTACCTGATGTCGCTCTGCTTCTGCCCGACCTGCCGGGACGGCTACGGCCGACAGGGCCTGGACGCCGACGAGCTGGCGGCCGCCGTACGCGAGGCGCTGGCGCCGGTGTGGCGGGGCGCGCCCGAAGACGACGGCTGGGCCGGAGTCGAGAAGCTGCTCGGGGAGACGAACGCGGCCGCCACCCGCGCGTGGCGCGACGACACCGCCCGCACGCTCCAGGAGGCGGCCGTCGCCGCCGTCCGGGCCGCCGCGCCCGAGGGATTCCAGGTCCTGCTGCACGCCGACCCCCTCACCTACCGCGTCGGCGCCAACCCGGGCGTCGACCCCGCGCACATCCTGTCCGTCGCGGACGGCGTGGTCGTCCCGTGCGCGGGCGGCCCGGCGCCGCTGACACCGTTCGCCCAGCACCGGCGGGACGACACCGTGATCGCCGCCAACTTCGGGCTGGTCTCCGGGATGGGCGGCAGCCCCGGCACACTCGCGGCGGACGCGGCGCGGGCCCGGGAGCTGGGCGCCACCGAGCTGCGGCTGTATCACGCCGGGCTGGCGTCGGACGCCGACCTGGAGGCGGCACGGAAGGCGCTCGCGGGACGCTGAGCAGCGGCCACCGCGAGCCGTCGCTCGCACTGCTCTACCCGTGGCGGCCCTCGGTCGTGCGATGAGTTCGGGTTCTCGGGCCGGTCAACCCTTCCGAGGGCGGCCCGCACCCCGCGGGCGGCGTCCCGTCTCCCGGAGGAGCAGCACATGACCGACCCGACGACCTTCGACCTCGGACCGCAGGCCCGGATCGTCGCCCGCCTCGCGGACGGCGTGCGGGACGAGCAGCTCGCGGACGCGACGCCGTGCCCGGACCTCGCGGTGCGCAACCTGCTGGGGCACCTGGCCGGACTGGCCGTCGCCTTCCGCGACGCGGCCCGCAAGGACATGGGCGTCACCACGGACACCAGCCCGAACGGCGTGGTGCCCGACATCGGGCCCGGCTGGCGCGAGGACCTCGCGAAGGCCCTCGACGAACTCGCCGACGCCTGGCGCTATCCGGCCGCCTGGACCGGCATGACCCGCGCGGGCGGCGTCGACCTGCCCGGCGCGGTCGCCGCCGCCGTCGCGGCCGACGAACTGGTCGTCCACGGCTGGGACCTGGCCCGCGCCACCGGGCAGCCCTACGACCCCGACCCCACCGCGCTCGAGGTCTCGCACGGCTTCCTGCGCGCCGCCGCCGAGAACTCCGACGACGGCGGCGGCATCTTCGGCCCGGCCGTCCCGGTCCCCGCGGACGCCCCGCTGCTCGACCGGACGGTGGGACTCAGCGGGCGGGATCCGCAATGGCCGTCGAGGCCGTGACCGTGCTTTGCCATATCGCGCCCGCACACTGATCCAGGCGCCCTGAGCCCCTTACGGCTCGGGGCGCCTTCGTCATGCATCGCGTGAGCGAACGGGCGGAGCGACTCCGACCGGCCGACGGCCTTTGCCGCGACCTCACCTTCCTTTGCCAGAACCATTGACGAACCAGGGGACCCCTCCCTACCTTCAACCGGGTCGTACTTCGTACGTCATATATGAGACGCGATACGTGAGATCCGATACGCGATATCCGAGAGGCCGCGCATGACCTCTGTGCCCACGCCGATCCCCTCCCGCACGCAGTACGTGCTGGAAGGGATCAAACACCGCATCCTCACCGGGCAGCTGACGCCCGGTCAGGCCCTCGTCGAGACCGAACTCGCCGCACAGTTCGGGGTCTCCAAGACCCCGGTGCGCGAGGCGCTCAAGACGCTGGCCGGCACCGGGCTCGTGGTGATGAACCAGTACAAGGGCGTCACGGTGCGCATGGTGGACGCGGACATGGCGCGCGAGGTCTACGACGTGCGGCTCCTGCTGGAGCCCGAGGCGCTGAAGCGGGCGGTGCGGCGCGGAGCGTCCCTCGACGCCGCACGCTCCGCGCTGACCCGGGCCGACGAGGCCACGGACACCGCCGAACGCTCCCTCGCCAACCGGGAGTTCCACCGCGCCCTGTACCTGCCGTGCGGCAACCCGCTGCTGGGCCGGATGCTCGACGAGGTCCGCGACCAGGCGGCCCTGGTCTCCGCGGTGGCGTGGGCGGCCTCGCCGTCCTGGGAACGGGAGGCCGGCGAGCACCGGGAGATCCTGCGGCTCGCCCTCGCCGGTGACGCCGACGGCGCGGCACGCGCGCTGCACGCGCACATCGGGTCGTTCGTACAACGGGCCTTCCCTCAGACGGAGTCCGAGTCCGAGGTCCAGGGAGAGGGCGGTCAGGCATGACGACATCGTTCGAGACCCAGCGGGCGGCGCTGGCCGACGTGGTGGCGATCCCGGTGACCCCGTTCGCCGAGGACGGCAGCGTCGACCAGGACACCCTCCGCACCCTGCTGCGCCGTCTGCTCGACAGCGGCGTCAGGACCCTCACCCCCAACGGCAACACCGGGGAGTTCTACACCCTCACCCCGCAGGAGCGGCAGCTGGTCACCGAGTGGACCGTCGACGAGGCCGGCGACCGTGCCGTGACCCTGGTCGGGGTCGGGCACGACGTACCGACCGCCGTCGCCTCCGCCCGGCACGCCCGGGAACTCGGCGCCCAGATGGTCATGGTCCACCAGCCGGTCCACCCCTACGTCTCGCAGAGCGGCTGGGTCGACTACCACCGCGCGATCGCCGAGTCGGTGCCCGAACTGGGCGTCGTCCCGTATGTCCGCAACCCCCAGCTGCTCGGTGCCCGCCTCGCCGAACTCGCCGACACCTGCCCCAACGTGATCGGTGTGAAGTACGCCGTCCCGGACGCGGCCGCCTTCGCGGCCTTCGCCCGGGACGCCGGCCTCGACCGCTTCGTGTGGGTCGCGGGTCTCGCCGAGCCCTACGCCCCCTCCTACTTCTCCGCGGGCGCCACCGGCTTCACCTCGGGCCTGGTGAACGTCGCCCCGTCCGTTTCGCTGAACATGATCGAAGCGCTTCGATCGGGCGACTATCCGGCCGCGATGAAGGTCTGGGAGCAGATCCGCCGCTTCGAGGAACTCCGGGCGGCCAACGGCTCCGCCAACAACGTCACCGTCGTCAAGGAGGCCCTCGCCTCCCTCGGCCTGTGCCGCCGCGACGTCCGTCCGCCCAGCCGGCAGCTGCCCGAGGACGAACGTGCCGAGGTCGCCGCCATCGCGTCCGGGTGGTCGATATGACCCAGCCGCGCGACAAGAAGAGCCCCGAGGAACTGCGAAGCCACCAGTGGTACGGCACCGAGGGCCTGCGTTCCTTCAGCCACCGCGCCCGCACCCGCCAGCTCGGCTACCTCCCCGAGGAGCACCTGGGCAAGCCGGTCATCGCGATCCTCAACACCTGGTCCGACATCAACCCCTGCCACGTCCACCTGCGCGACCGCGCGCAGGCCGTGAAGCGGGGCGTGTGGCAGGCGGGCGGATTCCCGCTGGAGTTCCCGGTCTCCACCCTCTCGGAGACCTTCCAGAAGCCGACCCCGATGCTCTACCGCAACATGCTCGCGATGGAGACCGAGGAGCTGCTGCGGTCCTACCCGGTCGACGGCGCCGTGCTGATGGGCGGCTGCGACAAGTCCACGCCCGCCCTGCTGATGGGCGCCGCGACCGCCGACCTGCCCGCGGTCTTCGTGCCCGCCGGGCCCATGCTGCCGGGGCACTGGCGCAACGAGGTGCTCGGTTCCGGCACCGACATGTGGAAGTACTGGGACGACAAGCGAGCCGGCCTGATCGGCGACTGCGAGATGACCGAACTGGAGAGCGGTCTCGCCCGCTCGCCCGGTCACTGCATGACGATGGGTACGGCGTCCACGCTGACGGCCGCCGCGGAAGCCCTCGGCGTCACCGTCCCGGGGGCCTCCAGCATCCCGGCCGTCGACTCCGGGCACGACAGGATGGCGGCCGCCGCGGGCCTGAGGATCGTCGACCTGGTCCACCAGGACCGCAGACTCTCCGACATCCTCACCCGTGACGCCTTCGAGGACGCGGTGACGACGGTCCTCGGCCTCGGCGGCTCCACCAACGCGGTGATTCATCTGATCGCCATGGCGGGCCGGGCCGGAGTCAAGCTCACCCTCGACGACTTCGACCGCATCGCCCGCACGGTGCCGGTGCTCGCCAACGTACGGCCCGGCGGACAGACCTACCTCATGGAGGACTTCCACTTCGCGGGCGGGCTGCCCGGCTTCCTGTCCCGGATCCCGGACCTGCTCCACCTCGACCGTCCCACCGTCTCGTACGACACGCTGCGCGAGCAGATCGCCGGCGCGCGGGTGCACAACGACGAGGTCATCCGGCCTCGGGACAACCCGGTCGCGAGCGAGGGCGGGGTCGCCGTGCTGCGCGGCAACCTCTGCCCGGACGGCGCCGTCATCAAGCACATCTCCGCCGAGCCGCACCTGCTCGCGCACACCGGGCCCGCGGTCGTCTTCGACGACTACCGGACCATGCAGCGCACCATCAACGACCCCGAGTTGGGCATCACCGCGGACAGTGTCCTGGTGCTGCGCAACGCCGGCCCCAAGGGCGGCCCCGGGATGCCCGAGTACGGCATGCTGCCGATCCCGGACCACCTGCTGAAGCAGGGCGTGCGGGACATGGTCCGCATCTCCGACGCCCGTATGAGCGGCACGAGTTACGGCGCCTGCGTGCTGCACGTGGCCCCCGAGTCGTACATCGGCGGACCGCTGGCGCTGGTCCGCACCGGGGACCCGATCACCCTGGACGTCGAGGCGCGCAGCCTCCATCTCCACGTCGACGACGAGGAGTTGGCCCGCCGTCGGGCGGAGTGGACGCCGCCGCCCGTCCGTTACGAGCGCGGCTACGGCGCGCTCTACAACGAGCAGATCACGCAGGCCGACACCGGCTGCGACTTCGAGTTCCTGGCCCGTCCGGGCAAGGTGCAGGACCCGTACGCGGGCTGAACGACCGCACGGCCACCCACGCTCCACGGCACCACGCACCTACGGCACCACGGCACAGCGCAGCCGGAACGACGGCACAGCGCACACCGACGGGCACCGCACGGCACCACCGCCCGGAACGCACCACCGGCAAGGCACGCACCACCGGCAAGGCACGCACCACACAGCACCACGCGCACCACGGTCACCACGCGCCACCCCCGAACCACCTCACGGCCGCCTCCACCACGACGGCCGGGCCTCACGCACGCCGCACAGCAAGCGCTTACCCGCACGACCCGCACAACGTGCACCAGACGCACGAGAACGGAGAACTGTCATGGCCCAAGCCGCAGCCGTGGCGAAGCCGCCCGCGCCACCCCGGCGGCGCCGGGCCTCCGCCACGCCGCGCAGGCTGCCGTACCTGCTGATCGCCCCGGCGGCCCTGCTCATGCTGGGCTTCATCGCCTACCCGGTGATCAGCGTCTTCTACTACAGCCTGCAGAACTACAACCCCACCAAACCGTGGCGGAACGGCTACGCGGGCTTCGACAACTTCGTCCACGCCTTCACCGACGACCCGGTGTTCTGGGACACGCTGACCTTCAGTGCCAAATGGGTGGTCGTCGAGGTCGGACTGCAGCTGCTGTTCGGTCTGGCGCTGGCGCTGATCGTCAACCAGACCTTCGTGGGCCGGGGACTCGGCCGCGCGATGGTCTTCTCGCCGTGGGCCGTCTCCGGCGTGCTGACCTCCGCGATCTGGGTGCTGCTCTACAACTCCCAGACGGGCATCACCCGTTACCTCGCGGACATGGGCATCGGCAGCTACGGGACCAGCTGGCTGTCGGACACCTCGACGGTGTTCCCGGCGGCGGTCGTCGCCGACCTGTGGCGCGGTGTCCCGTTCTTCGCGATCCTCATCCTCGCCGACCTCCAGTCCGTCTCCAAGGACCTCTACGAGGCCGCCGAGGTCGACGGCGCGAGCCGCGTCAAGCAGTTCTGGCACATCACGCTGCCCCATCTGAAGGACGCCATCATCCTGTCCACGCTGCTGCGCGCGGTCTGGGAGTTCAACAACGTCGACCTGCTCTACACCCTGACCGGCGGCGGACCCGCGGGCGAGACCACGACCCTCCCGCTCTACATCGCCAACACCAGCGTCGACGCCCACAACTTCGGCTACGCGTCCGCCCTGACCGCGGTCGCGTTCGTGATCCTGCTCTTCTGCTCGATGGTCTATCTGCGGCTGAGCAAGTTCGGAGGTACGGACAAGTGATCACCAAGGAGGCCACCAAGGCGGCACCCGCTCCCGCGCACGTGCCCGCCGACCCCCCGCGTCCCCTCAAGGCCGGCCGCAACTGGGACGAGGTACCGCGCTGGCACATCTACCTGCCGCTGTCGATCTACCTCGTCTTCACCCTGATCCCGTTCTACTGGATCCTGCTCTTCGCGCTGCGCCCGGCCGGTTCGACCTCGCTCGTGCCCTGGCCGATGACCTTCGACCACTTCGAGAAGGTGTGGACCGACCGCAGCTTCGGCACCTACTTCCAGAACAGCCTGCTCGTCGGTGTCGCCACCCTGCTGATGACCACCCTGGTCGCGCTGGCCGGCGGGTACGCCCTCGCCCGCTTCAACTTCCGGGTCAAGAAGGCGTTCATGCTGGCGCTGCTGTGCTCCCAGTTCGTGCCGGGCGCGCTGCTGCTGGTCCCGCTGTTCGAGATCTTCGCCGAGCTGAACATGATCAACTCGCTGGGCAGCGTCATCATCGCGGAGACGGTCTTCCAGCTGCCCCTGTCGATGATCCTGATCAGCAACTTCATCAAGAACGTGCCGTACTCCCTGGAGGAGGCGGCCTGGGTCGACGGCTGCAACCGGCTGACCGCCTTCAGGATCGTGGTCCTGCCGCTGCTGCGGCCCGGCCTCATCGCGGTGGGCTCGTTCGCGTTCGTGCACTCCTGGAACCACTTCCTGTTCGCCCTGATGTTCCTGAACAACCAGGGCAAGCAGACCATCCCGGTCGGCCTCAACACCCTGATGAGTGCGGACAGCGTCGACCTCGGCGCGCTCGCCGCGGGCGGCATCATCGCGGCCGTACCCGTGGTGATCGTGTTCGCCTTCATCCAGAAGTGGCTGATCACCGGCTTCAGCGCGGGGGCGGTGAAGGGATGAGGCTCCGCCAGGCAGCTGGAGCGGACACGCTGTTCACCGACGGCTGTCCGGCGGATCCGCTCGCTCGCCACAATGGCCGCCACTCGGGCAGCGAGCGTGACCTCACGCCGGACGTCGGCCGGACACCTACCCTGCACACAAAGATCGACAGCGCCGGGGTGGCCGACCGAGAGGTGGCGCGCGGCGCGGGCGCGGGGAGGACCCCATGAGCACAGACATCGTCCTGGCGGGCGCGCGCGGCCACGGCCGCTGGCATCTGGACAACATCCGCAGGCTCCAGGACAAGGGGATCGTCCGGCTCGCCGGCATCTGCGAACTGGACCCGCTGACCGCGGACGAGCTCCCCGAGGGTCTCGGCGCACCCGAGCAGTCCGCCGACTTCGGCGCCCTCCTCGACTCGACCGGCGCCCGGATCGCGGTGATCTGCACGCCGATCCACACCCACACCGACCTGGCGCTGACGGCCGCGCGCAGGGGAGTGCACCTCCTGCTGGAGAAGCCGCCCGCCCCGTCGTACGCCGAGTTCCGACGGATGGCGGACGGGGTCGCCGCGGCCGGGGTGGTCTGCCAGATCGGCTTCCAGTCGCTGGGCTCGCACGCCCTGCCCGCGATCCGGGAGCTGATCGCCGAGGGCGCGATCGGCGAGGTGGCCGGAGTCGGCGGGGCCGGCGCCTGGGCACGCCCCGAGTCGTACTTCCGGCGCGCTCCCTGGGCGGGCAAGCGGCGGCTGAACGGCGTCGACGTGATCGACGGGGCGCTGACCAACCCGCTCGCGCACGCCGTCGCGACCGGTCTCGCACTGGCCGGCGCCTCGCACGCCCAGGACGTCGCCGGGATCGAGACCGAGCTGTTTCGCGCCAACGACATCGAGTCCGACGACACCTCCTGCGTGCGCGTCACCACCACGCGGGGCCTCCCGGTCACCGTCGCCGCGACCCTGTGCGCCGAGGACCCCGACGATCCGTACGTCGTCGTGCACGGCGACAGCGGCCGGATCACTTTCTGGTACAAGCAGGACCGCGTGCTGCTCCAGCGCGCCGACCACGGCCCCGAGGAGTACCAGTACGGCCGCACCGACCTGCTGGAGAACCTCGTCGGGCACCTCACCGACGGTGTTGGCCTGCTGGTGGAGCCGGATGCAACCGGCGCCTTCATGAAGGTCGTGGAGGCGATCCGCCGGGCCCCCGACCCGGCCCCGCTGCCCGAGAGCGCCTGGCATCTGCTGCCAGGAGAGGAACGCAGGATCGTCCCCGGCGTCGACGGATTCGTCGCGGCCTCCGCGGACAGCCTCGCCCTCTTCTCCGAGCTCGGCGCCACCTGGGCCCCACCGAGAGAGGTGAGCACCTGATGACGACCAACGACACGCCGGTGCTGCGCGTCGCGGGCCGGCCGGTCGGCCGGTACGTCACCCGGCCCGAGCTGCCCGCGCGGCTCTCCCCGCGCCCCTATCTGCACCCCGTCACCACCCTGGCCGGCACGGCGGTCACCGAACTCAGTCCCGCCGACCACACACACCACCTCGGCGTCGGTGTCGCCGTTCCCGACGTCGAGGGGACCAACTTCTGGGGCGGACGCACCTACGTCCGCGACCAGGGCCCCACCGAGCTCGACAACCACGGCGCCCAGCGCCACACCACGTTCCAGCTGCGCGACCCCGACGGCTTCGTGGAGGAGCTGCGCTGGGTCGCCTCGGGAGCCGAGCTGCTGCGCGAGCGCCGCACCGTCGCCGCCACCGAACTCACCGACTCCGCCTGGGCGTTGGACTTCACCTTCTCGCTCACCAACGTCACCCGGGACCCGCTGTCGATCGGCTCCCCGGCGACCAACGGGCGCCCCGGCGCGGCGTACGGCGGTTACTTCTGGCGGGCCCGCAAGGAGAGCGAGCCCCCGCGGGTCTTCACCGCCGGCAGCGAGGGCGAGGCCCAGATCCACGGCACCCGCGCCGACTGGCTCGCCCTGGCCGGCTCCACCTGGACCCTGGTGTTCGCGGGCGCCACCGAACGGACCCGCCGCGACCCGTGGTTCGTGCGCACCGCCGAGTACCCGGGCGTCGGCTCGTCCCTTGCGTTCGACGAGCGGCTGCCGATCGAGCCGGGTGACACCGTCGTACGGCGGATCGTCACGGTGGTCGCCGACGGCCGCCTCGACCGGGACGGGGCCGCCGCCCTGGTACGCAAGGCGGTGAGCCTGTGACCGCCGAGACGTACACGAACCCGGTCCTGAACGCCGACTGGTCCGATCCGGACGTGGTCCGCGTCGGCGACGACTTCTACCTCACCGCGTCCAGCTTCGGCCGCGCCCCCGGCCTGCCCCTGCTGCACTCCCGCGACCTGGTGAACTGGACGCTGGTCGGCCACGCCCTCGAACGCCTGGAACCGGTGGGCGAGTTCAGGGTTCCGCGGCACGACTGCGGGGTCTGGGCACCGGCGCTGCGCCACCACGACGACCGCTTCTGGATCTTCTGGGGCGACCCCGACCACGGCGTCTTCCAGGTCAACGCCCCGGAGATACGCGGCCCCTGGACCCGCCCGCACCTGCTCAAGGCGGGCAAGGGCCTGATCGACGCCTGCCCCCTGTGGGACGACGAGACCGGCGAGGCGTACCTGGTGCACGCCTGGGCCAAGTCCCGCTCCGGCGTCAAGAACCGGCTCACCGGCCACCGCATGCACCCTGACGGCACGTCACTTCTCGACGAGGGCAAGGTGATCGTCGACGGCGACCGGATCCCCGGCTGGTTCACCCTCGAAGGCCCCAAGCTCTACCGGCACGACGGCTGGTTCTGGATCTTCGCCCCCGCCGGGGGAGTGGAGACCGGCTGGCAGGGCGCTTTCCGCTCGCGCGACTTCTTCGGGCCGTACGAGGAGAAGATCGTCCTGGAGCAGAAGGACACCGACGTCAACGGCCCCCACCAGGGCGGCTGGGTGCGCACCCCGTCCGGCGAGGACTGGTTCCTGCACTTCCAGCAGCGCGGTGCCTACGGCAGGGTCGTCCACCTCCAGCCGATGAGCTGGGGCGATGGGGGCTGGCCGGTGCTCGGGGCCGAGGGCGCCCCCGTCGCCGTGCACCGCCGCCCCGACCTGCCGCCGCAGCCGCCCGCCGCGCCCGCCACCGACGACGACTTCCCGGGCGGACGGTTCGGCCGCCAGTGGCAGTGGACCGCCAACCCCCGTGAGGGCTGGGCCACCCAGCACTCCGGGGACGGCCTCAGGCTGTCCTGTGTCCGCTCGGCCGACCTGCACGACCTGCGCGCCCTGCCGAACGTCCTCACCCAGCGGCTGCCGGGCGTCCCGTCCGTGGCCGAGGTGGAGTTGACGCTGCACGGCGAGGCGCCGGGGGCACGGGCCGGGCTCGCCGTCCTGGGGGACGCCTTCAGTTGGATCGGACTCGAGCGGGGGAGCGACGGGACCGTGCAGTTGGTGCACCGGTTCGCCGAGGCGGTCGCCGAGCGGGAACGCGACGCCGACCACCCGCGACCGGCGCCCGAGGGACGGGCGCGACTGCTGATCGAGATCGGCGCGGGCGCGCGCTGCCGCTTCTTCTTTGACGTCGGTGACGGACTCACGCCGTCCGGTCCCGTCTTCGCCGCCACCCCCTGGCGCTGGGTCGGCGCCCTGCTCGGCCTTTTCGCCCTCGCGCCCACCGGCTCCGGACACGCCGGCGCGGCGAGCTTCACCCAGTTCCGGATCACCCCTTTGTAACCCACCCCGTTCCGCCTGTTGGGAGCCGCAATGACGCACCTCCGTAGCAAGCGCTTGCCGAGACCTGGGCACGGCAAGGTGGTGGCCGCCGTGCTCGGTCTGGTGGCCGCGCTGAGTCTCGGGGCGGCCGGGGAGACGAAGGCAGCGGACGCCCACCCGGCGCAGACGTCCGTGGACCGCTTCGACGACCGGCCGCACGGCTTCGCCTCGCTGGCCGGCGGCACCACCGGCGGCGCGGGCGGCAAGGTCGTCACCGTCACCGACCCGGCCTCGCTGGCCCGGTACGCGGCGGCCGAGGAGCCGTACGTCATCAGGGTGTCGGGAACGCTGGCCGTGGAACCCTTCGGCGCGAACATCGTGGTGGCCTCGGACAAGACGATCGTCGGCGTCGGCGACACCGGCGAGATCGTCCACGGCGAACTGCATCTCGACCCCGGCACCAGCAACGTGATCATCCGCAATCTGACGATCCGCGACTCGGCCGTCGAGGGCAACTGGGACTGCAAGGACACCGACTTCGACGGCATCCAGATGGACACCGTCCACCACGTGTGGATCGACCACAACCGCTTCTCGAACATCTGCGACGGACAGCTGGACATCCGCAAGGACAGCGAGTACGTGACCGTCTCGTACAACCGGTTCGAGAACAACAACAAGACCTTCGGTCTCGGGTGGACCAGCAACGTCAGGACGCAGATCACCATCGACCACAACTGGTTCGCGCACACCAAGCAGCGCAACCCGTCCGTCGACAACGCCGCCTACGCGCACCTCTACAACAACTACCTGACCGCGCAGGTGGACCCCGGTGATCCGGTGTGGACGTACGGGAACTGGTCGCGCGGCCGGACCAAGATGGTCATCGAGAACAGCTACTACCGGGATGTCCAGCACCCCTACCAGGCCGACGCCACCGCGGAGTTGGTGCAGCGTGGGTCGATCCTGAGGAACACGACGGGCCGGCACGACGAGTGGGGCGCCGCCTTCGACCCGCGGGACTTCTACGACTACCGACTCGACCCGGCGGCGGCTGTTCCGGCGCTGGTCAAACGCTTCTCCGGGCCCCAGAAGCAGATCGGCGTCACGCTTCGCGTCCCGGCCGACCACCCCACCGTCCAGGCCGCCGTGGACGCCGTCCCCGACGGCAACGCGGTCCCGGTGACCATCGCGATCGCGCCGGGCACCTACCGGGCGAAGGTCCTGATCCCCGCGACCAAGTCGAACATCGTGCTGCGGGGGACCGGCCGCGACCGCTCGGACACCGTCATCGTGTACGACACGCCCGCCGAGTACGGGGGCTCCACGGGGAGCGCGACCGTACGGATCGCCGCGAACGACGTCACCGCCCGCAACCTCACCTTCAGCAACGACTTCGACGAGGCCGCGGTCGAGCTGAAGGGTGAGCAGGCCCTCGCCATGAAGACGACGGGGGACCGGATCGTCTTCGAGGACACCGCCTTCCTGGGCAACCAGGACACCCTGATGACCGACAGCCCCAAGCTGGACGTGATCAGCAGGGTCTACCTCCGCGACTCGTACATCGAGGGCGATGTGGACTTCGTCTACGGACGTGCGACCACCGTCATCGAGCGCTCCGTCATCCGCGCGCTGAGCCGTGGCTCGGACACCAACAACGGCTACATCACGGCCGCTTCGACGTGGACGGGCAACCCGTACGGCTTCCTCATCACCCGGTCGAGGATCGTGAGCGACGCGCCCGCGGGGACCTTCCACCTCGGTCGGCCCTGGCACCCGGGCGGTGAACCGGCCGCCGTCGCGCAGGTGCTGATCCGCGACACCGAGCTGCCCGCCGCGGTCAAGGCCGCCCCGTGGACCGACATGAGCGGGTTCTCGTGGAAGGACGCGCGACTGGCCGAGTACCGCAACCGCGGCGTGGGGGCGGCGGTCACCGCGGACCGGCCGCAGCTGAGCGACGCCGACGCGCGGTCGTACACCGTCACCGACTACCTCAAGGGCACTGACGGCTGGGCGCCGCACGCCCGCCGCTGAGTCGTCCGGCCTTCAGGGCCGGACACCGGACCCACACACCTTCATATCTCCGCTGGATCCAGAAGAAGAGAGCCGATCAATGAAGAGCAGCATCCGCAGAAGCAGGCGCGTCGCCACAGCCGTCGCCCTGGGTTCCGTCCTCGCGCTGACCGCCACCGCCTGCGGTGACGACGGCAGCGGCGCGGGCGGCGACAAGGGCGCCGAGGGCAGCGGCAAGGGCAAGATCGTCTTCTGGGACAACAACGGCGGTGTCCGCACCGACATCTGGAAGGAGGTCATCGCCGACTTCGAGAAGGCGAACCCGGACATCGACGTCGAGTACGTCGGGATCCCCTCCACCGAGTACCAGTCGAAGGTCGACACCGCCATCCAGGGCGGCGGTCTGCCGGACGTCGGCGGTGTCGGCGCGGCGATGATCGCGTCCTTCTCCGCGCAGAACGCGCTGGACCCGCTGGACGGCCGGCTCTCCAAGTCGTCCCTGAACGGCAAGATCAACGAGAACATGGTCAAGTCGTTGAAGGCGGCCGGCGGCAGGGACGACACGCTCTACTCGATCCCCACGTCCGCCAACAACGGCGTCCTCTACTACCGCACCGACCTGTTCAAGAAAGCCGGGCTCGAAGCGCCGACGACCTGGGACTCCTTCTACGCGGCCGCGGAAAAGCTCACCAAGGCGAGCAAGAACGAGTTCGGATACACCATCCGAGGCGGCGCCGGTTCCATCGCCCAGGCGCTGGACGCGATGTACGGGCAGTCCGGCATCACCTCGTTCTGGGACGCGAGCGGTGAGAAGACCACCGTCAACGACCCGAAGAACGTGGCGGGGCTGGAGAAGTACGCGAAGCTCTACAAGAAGGTCACCCCGGCCGCCGACCTGAACAACGACTTCACCAAGATGGTCGCGCAGTGGGACTCCGGCACGATCGGAATGCTCAACCACAACCTGGGCTCCTACCAGGACCATGTGAAGGCGCTCGGCGTGGGCAAGTTCCGGGGTATCCCCCAGCCGACCGGGGCCGACGGCAAGCGGGTCCAGGTGTCCAACCCGGTGGACGGGCTCGGCCTGTTCAAGAGCTCCAAGAACAAGGAAGCCGCCTGGAAGTTCATCGAGTTCGCCAGCTCGCACGAGGAGAGCTCGAAGTTCAACGAGTCGGCGGGCCAGGTACCCGCCAACCTGGACGCGGCGAAGGACGCGTGGATCGCCAAGGCCGAGCCGACGAAACTGGCCGCGGCCGCGCTGACCGACGGTTCCACGACGATCGTGCAGCTGCCGTACTACCTGCCGGACTGGAACACGATCTCCAAGTCGGACAACGAGCCGAACTTCCAGAAGGTCCTCCTCGGCAAGATGAGCGCGAAGGAATTCCTGGACACGCTCGCCGATCAGCTGAACAAGGCTCAGGCCGAATGGAACGAGCAGAAGGCCTGATTCCCTTTCGTTTCGCCGTGGGACGGCCCGGCCCATTGCAGGCAGCGGGCCGTCCCCGGCCGGGCGCGCAGTTCCCCGCGCCCCTCAAGCCAGGACACTCACCTCTGTCGGAAGGTGCACCCCCGTGTCCCTCACCCGTAGACAAGTCGCTTCAGCGGCCCTTGCCGCTCTCCCCCTCGCCGCCGCGACCGGCACCGCCCACGCCGCGCGGCGCTCCCACACGCTCTACATAGCCGGTGACTCCACCGCCGCGCAGAAGTACGCCGCCGCCGCACCCGAGACCGGCTGGGGCATGGCACTTCCGTTCTTCCTGCACCAGGACCGGCCCGTCGCCAACCACGCCGTGAACGGCCGGAGTTCGAAGAGCTTCATCGACGAGGGGCGGCTCACCGCCATCCTCGACGCGATCCGCCCCGGCGACATCCTGGTCATCCAGTTCGCGCACAACGACGAGAAGGCGGACGACCCCACGCGTTACACCGAGCCCTGGACGACGTACCAGGACCATCTGCGCCAGTACATCGACGGCGCCCGCGCCCGAGGCGCCCGGCCGGTGCTCGCCACGCCCGTCGAACGCAGAAGGTTCGACGCGAGCGGCAACGCCGTGCCGACCCACGGCGACTATCCCGCGGCGATGCGTGCGCTCGCCCAGCGGGAGCGGGTCGCGCTGCTCGACATCCAGGCCCTGTCCCTCGCGCTGTGGCAGGAGCTGGGGGTCGAGGAGACGAAGACGTACTTCAACTGGACCGCGACCGAGCAGGACAACACACACTTCAACCCGCCCGGCGCGATCGCCGTGGCCCGACTGGTGGCCCGGGAACTGCTGCGTACCCGGATGCTGACCCCGCAGGACGTCCGCCGGCTCCACGACGAGATCCCCGCGTCCTGGATCACCTGGCCGCAGGCCGCCGCCTAACCACCCCGACCCGGAAGAAAGAGCCGCACAGTGAACACACAAAGATGGCATGGGCATGCCACAGCTACCACCATCGCCTTAGTCAGCTGCACCGCCCTCGCCCTGACGGCCACCGGTCCCGCCGCCCAGGCCCAGCCCCGTGACCCCGCCCGCGCCACGCTCGCCGCGAACGACGGCTGGGCCTCGTACGGGACCGGGACCACCGGCGGCGCCGCCGCCGACGCCGACCACGTCTACACCGTGACCACCTGGGCCGAGTTCAAGGCCGCCCTCGCCGCCGGAGGCAGCGCACCGAAGATCATCAAGGTGCGGGGGACCATCGACGCGGTGTCGGAGGGCTGCGCCGCGCTCGCCGCGCCCGGCTACGACTTCGACGCCTACCTGGAGAAGTACTCGCCCGAGAAGTGGGGCCTGGACACCGACCTGAGCGCCGAGCCCGCCGACAGCCCCGAGGGCCTGCGCAGGGTCTCCGCCGCCAACCAGGACCAGACCATCAAGGCGAACGTCCCCGCCAACACCACGATCATCGGCGTGGGGAAGAACGCCGGCTTCAAGGGCGCCAGCCTCCAGATCAAGGCCGTGGACAACGTCATCGTCCGCAACCTCACCTTCGAGAGCCCCATCGACTGCTTCCCGCAGTGGGACCCGACGGATGGTGCCAAGGGCAACTGGAACTCCGAGTACGACACCGCCGTCGTCTACGGCTCCACCCACGTGTGGCTGGACCACAACACGTTCACCGACGGCACCCACCCCGACAGCGCCGCGCCCACCTACTTCGGCATGCTCTACCAGCAGCACGACGGCGAACTGGACATCGTCAAGGGCGCCGACTACGTCACCGCCTCCTGGAACGTCTTCACCGAGCACGACAAGACGATCCTGATCGGCAACAGCGACAGCGAGTCCACCGCGGCGGGCGACCGGGGCCACCTCAAGGTCACCTTCCACCACAACCTGTTCTCGAACCTCGTCGAGCGTGCGCCCCGCGTCCGCTTCGGCCAGGTCGACTCCTACAACAACCACTTCGTGGCGAACGGCGACTACGCCTACAGCTACGGCATCGGCAAGGAGTCCCAACTCGTCGCAGAGCACAACGCGTTCACGCTGCCCACCGGCGTCAGCGCGGCGAAGGTCCTCAAACGGTGGAACGAGTCGCCGGTCACCGCCGCCGACAACTACGTCAACGGCAAGCCCGTCGACCTGCTCGCCGTGCACAACGCGGAGCTCCCCGGCGAGGCCCTCCCGTCCGGCGCGGGCTGGAAGCCGACCCTGCGCACCAAGGTCGACCGGGCGAAGGCGGTGCCCGAGATCGTCGACTGCAACGCGGGCGCCGGCCGACTGCGCTGACGCGAGCCCCGACCGGCCGGGGCGGACCACACCCCGCCCCGGCCCCCCGCCGCCGCACCCGCCCACGGCGCCAAGGGGACGGGTCGGGGGTGTCCGCCCGCAGCGGTTGTCGCGTCAACACCGCCCGCTCCTCGAGAAACCGATTCCGCGACGTTCCGAGGACGGACACCCCCGGCCCGTCCCCGACCCACCACCGCCCCGCAGGCGCGACAGGCGCCCCACACGAGGAAGCACCGAGCCACTCTGCCGAAGGAGCCCCCGCATGCCCTCGCACCACCTACAACTCCCCCTGTCCAGAAGGGGATTGCTGTTCGCGAGCGCCGGGGCCGGCGCCGCGCTCGCGATCGGATCGGCCCCCGCGCGGGCCGTCGGCGGCAAGCGCCCCTTCGGCCGGTACGGGTCGCCCGCGGCCCGCCTCACCCCGGGGACCCTGTACGTCGACCCGCACGGCCGCGGCGACTTCACCTCCGTGCAGGCCGCCGTGACCGCCGCGACCGGCAGCGGCCGGACCCTGGTCCTGGCACCGGGCGTCTACCGGGAGACCGTCGCCGTCGACGCCACCCGGACGGAGGCGACCTGGATCGGCGCCTCGGAAAACCCCCGGGACGTCGTGATCGTGTACGACAACGCGGCCGGCACCCCCAAGCCCGGCGGCGGCACCCACGGCACCACCGGGTCGGCCACCACGACCGTGCAGGCGGACGGCTTCACCGCCCACTGGATCACCTTCGCCAACGACTGGCTGCGCGCCGACCACCCCGGCATCACCGGCACCCAGGCCGTCGCCATCAAGGTGCAGGGCGACCGCTCGGCCTTCCACCACTGCCGTTTCCTCGGCCACCAGGACACCCTGTACGCCGACTCCATGTCCCTGTCCGTCTTCGCCCGCCAGTACTACGCCCACTGCTACGTCGAGGGCGATGTCGACTTCGTCTTCGGCCGGGCGACCGCCGTCTACGAGAACTGTCACTTCCGCACCCTGAACCGCACCGACCTGGCGGCCGCCCCCTACGGCTTCGTCTTCGCACCCTCGACGGCGGGCGCCAACCCGCGCGGCTACCTGGTCGTCCGCGGCCGGGTCAGCAGCGAGGCCCCGGACGCCCACTACAAGCTGGCCCGCCCGTGGGTGCCCAGCTCCGACACCACCGCCCGCCCCTCGCTCACCGTGCGGAACACCTGGCTGGGTCACGGCATCGACGCGGTCGCGCCCTACGCCAACATGTCGGACAGCTTCCCGTGGCAGAGCCAGCGGTTCGCCGAGTACCGCAACACCGGCCCCGGCGCCGAGATCCCGGTCCCCGCGAATCGTCCCCAACTCACCGAGGAACAGGCCGAGTCGGCGACACGAGCCGGGTATCTGGGTGACTGGCGGCCATGGAAGCGGGGGTGCTGACATGCGCAGGCGCACCCTACTGACGGGGCTGTCCGCAGGCGTGCTCACCGCCGCTCCCGTCGCCTCTGCCTCTGCCTCCGCCTCCGTCTCTGCCGCCGGCCGCCGGGTCCTGCACGTGCGGCCCGGCGAGTCCGTGCAGGCGGCCGTCAACGCGATACCGGGGCCCGGCTGGACGATCGTCGTGCACCCGGGGACGTACCGCGAAGTCGTCACCATCGCCCCCGACAAGGCGCAGCTGACCCTGCGCGGCGCCACCCGCGACCCACGTGACGTCGTCATCGTCTACGACAACGCGAACGGCACCAAGAAACCCGACGGCACCACCTACGGCACCGCCGGCTCCGCCACCTTCACCTCGGCGGCCCCCGGGCTGAGGGTCCGCGACCTCACCCTCGCCAACGACTGGCTGCGCGCCGACCACCCCGAGATCACCGGCACCCAGGCGGTGGCCGCGTACACCTACGGCGACCGCACCCACTTCGAGAACGTGCGCCTGCTCGCCCACCAGGACACCCTCTTCGTCGAGACGACCGCGCTCGACGTCTTCGACCGGCAGTACTTCCACCGCTGCCACATCGAGGGCGACGTCGACTTCGTCTTCGGGCGGGCGACCGCCGTCTTCGAGGGCTGCCACTTCCACACGCTGCGACGGGACGTCGACTTCACCCCCAAGGGCATGGTCTTCGCCCCCTCCACGGCCCGCGCCAACCCGCACGGCATCCTGGTGCTCGGCTCCCGGATCACCTCCGGCGCCGAGGACCGGGCGTACAAACTGGCCCGGCCCTGGGTGCCGACGTACGAGACGACCGCCTGGCCGTCCCTCGTCGTACGGGACACCCGGATCGGTCCCGGGATCGACGCGGCGGCCCCGTACACCAACATGCGGGAGGCGTACCCCTGGCAGACCATGCGGTTTCGGGAGTACCGCAACACCGGCCCGGGAGCGGAGATCACAGTGCCGGAGAACCGGCCTCAACTCGACCGTGCGGAAGCCCGTTCGCACACCAGGGCGGCCTACCTCGGTGACTGGCGGCCCCGTGCGTAGGGCCCTGAGCGCCCTGCTCGCCTGCGCGTTCCTGCTGGCGCCGACCGAGGCCTCCGCGTCCGCCGCCCGCCCCCCGGCCGCCCGCACCCCCGTCGGCTGGGCCGCCTCCGGCACCGGCACCACCGGAGGAGCGGGCGGCACCACCTGGACGGTGCGCACCCGCGCCGAGCTCAAGGAGGCGCTGGCCAACCGGGGTGAACCCACCGCACCCAAGGTGATCCGGGTCGTCGGCGACATCAACGGCCACGAGGCGGCGGACGGATCCCTGCTCGGCGAGCAGGACTACGCGCCCGGGTACGACCTCGCGCGCTACATGTCCTGCTTCGGTGCGGACGGCGGCACCTGGTCCGACACCCGCCACGACTACTGCAAGCAGCAACGCCAACTCCGGCAGACCGGGTCGACGAACGAGAAACTGCAGATCCAGCTGACCTTGCCGAGCAACACCACCCTGGTCGGCGCGGGCGCATCCGCACGGCTCCTCGGCGTCTTCCTGACCGTCAACACGGGCACCAACATCATCGTCCGGAACCTCGAACTGGAAGCACCCGTCGACCACTTCACCTCCTGGTCGCCCGACGACGGCACCCAGGGCAACTGGAACGCCCGCTTCGACGCGATGACCGTGATCACCGGGAAGAACATCTGGGTCGACCACTGCACCTTCACCGACGGCCGCTTCCCGGACCGCGCGGCACCCCTCGGCTTCCACGGTGAGCACGTCCAACGGCACGACGGACTGCTGGACATCGAGGACGGCTCCGACTTCATCACCGTCTCCGACAGCCGCTTCACCGACCACGACAAGGCGCTCCTCATCGGATCGGGGGACGGTCGCGGCGACCGGGACCGTGGCCACCTCAAGGTCACCTTCGCCCGCAACCTCTTCACCGACATCGTGCAGCGCGGCCCCCGGGTCCGCTTCGGCCAGGTGCACGTCGTCAACAACGTCTACCGGGGACGGATGGCGGACACCCTCTACGCGCTCGGCGTCGGCCTCGAGTCGGCGATCTTCTCCGAGCGCAACGTCTTCCGCTACCCGAGGGGCTCCTCGGCCCTCGCGGTCGCCGACTACGGAGGCGAGCACTTCCGGGACACCGGCTCCTGGTTCAACGGCCGCCCCGCCCGCCTGAACGCCGTGGCGAGCGGCCTCGGTCTCACGGGTGACGTCGGCTGGGACCCCGCCGACACCTATGACTACCGGCCCCTCACGTCACCGCAGGCAGTCGAGCGGTACGTCCTGAGGCACGCCGGCACCGGGAGGTCGTATGAGTGAGCCGCTAGGACGCCGGACGTTCATGACGGGCGCCGCCGCCGCGGCGTTCCTCACGGGAGGCGGCACCGGAACCGCGCAGGCGGCGGACCTGGTGGCCGGCAACCTGCCCGACTTCCACCCCGTACTGAAGCAAGGACTGAACTTCCCGCTCGCCTGGGGCACTTCACCCGTCCGCGACTTCCGGGCGTGGCGTCGAGCGGCTCGTGCGAAGGTCGAGGAACACCTCCTCGTCGCCTCGCAGCGCGGGACGCCGTACGCGCCCAGATTCACCTCAGGCCCCCAGGAGGAGGGATACACAAGGGAGTTGGTGACCCTCGCGCTGACCGGCTACGAACGCGTCCGCGGCGTCCTGCTCACCCCGCACGGCTCCGGCCCCTTCCCCGCCGTGCTCCTCCTCCACGACCACGGGGCGAAGTTCGACATCGGGAAGGAGAAACTCGTCCGGCCCTGGTACGACGACACACGTCTCGCCTCCGCGCAGGCGTGGGCGGACAAGTACTTCAGCGGTCGCTTCGTCGGCGACGAACTGGCCAGGCGCGGATACGTGGTCCTGTGCCTGGACGCGCTCGGCTGGGGCGACCGCGGCCCGCTCGCCTACGACCAGCAGCAGGCCCTCGCCTCCAACTTCTACAACCTCGGCTCCTCCCTCGCCGGACTCATGGCCCGCGAGGACGCCCGTGCCGCGGGCTTCCTGGCAGGCCTCGACCGGGTGGACGCCCGCCGGGTCGCGGCCGTCGGGTTCTCCATGGGCGCCTACCGGGCCTGGCAGACGGCCGCGCTCAGCGACGACATCGCGGCCGCCGTCTCCGTCTGCTGGATGACCGGACTGAAGGAAATGATGGTGTCCGGCAACAACACGCTGCGCGGACAGTCGTCGTACTACATGCTCCACCCCGGGCTTCCCCGGTTCCTCGACTTCCCCGACGTGGCGAGCATCGCAGCCCCCAGGCCGATGCTCTTCTTCAACGGCGGCCAGGACACCCTTTTCACCGCCGACGGCGTCCGGACGGCCCACGACAAGATGCGCGCCGTCTGGCGGTCCCGCCACGCCGAGGAGCGGTTGCACCTCAAGACCTGGCCCGACCTCGGCCACGTCTTCGTCGACCGCATGCAGGACGAGGTCTTCGCCTGGCTCGACTCCGTCCTGTGAACCGACCCCCCACCCGCACGAGAAAAGGACCCTCAACGGATGGCCAATCCGGGTTCATGAGTGGGCAATGCCTCGACCATGGAATGTGGATCGGTGGGATAACGGTGCTCGCGCCGAGCGTGTGATGCGCGTAGACAGTTCCCTGACCTGGGCAACATCCACCCACCAGATCCGGAGATCCCATGCGGAAGTCCCTCAAAGCGGCCGTCGTCGGCGCCGCCTGTGTCGTCGCCGGTGGCGCCCTGTACGGCGCCGGCGCGGCCACCGCCGGTCAGTCCACGGCGAACTCCACGCACGAGCCCTACAACATCGGGCTGCTGGTCAAGGACATCGACAGCTACTACGGCACCGCGGCCGACGCGAACGGTGTGTACCAGGCGTCACCGGACAGCCCGTACGCGAAGGATCTCGCGCGGATCGACGCCGCCGCGAGAAAGTACCTCGACCAGGCGGCCCGCAAGGCCCACCACAGGGGCACGAAGCCCGCGGTCGTCTTCGACATCGACGACACGCTGCTGCTCAGCCTCGACTACGAGAAGCGCTACAACTACACGTACAACTCGGCCACGTGGGCGGCGTACGTCAACAAAGCCGACCGTCCGGCGGTCTTCGGCAGCGCCGAGCTCGTGCGGTACGCCGAGAAGAAGGGCGTCGAGGTGTTCTACAACTCGGGCCTGAGCGAGGCGCAGCGCACGGCGGCCGTCGAGAACCTGAAGAAGATCGGCGCCGACATCAACCTCGACGCCGATCACATGTTTCTGAAGAACACCGCCAACCCGCCGTCCTACCTGAGCGGTTGTGCCACTCCGGGTGCCTGGACCTGCACCACCGTGCAGTACAAGTCCGGCACCCGGAAGCACATCGAGAAGGACCTCGGGTACGACGTGGTCGCCAACTTCGGCGACCAGTACTCCGACCTCGACGGCGGCTACGCCGACCGGACGTACAAGCTGCCGAACCCGACGTACTTCGTCAGCTGACCGGGCGTACCGGCTCCACCGACTCCAGCGTCGGCACCACCGGCTTGATCGTGCCGTCCGGCGCGAACTGCATGCGGTCGATGGTGGTTTCGCGGTGCATGCCGTCGCCGCCCGGCTTGCCGGGGCCGTTCAGCGCGAACCGGTGGTAGACGACGTACCAGTCGTCGGTGCCGGGGACGTTCACCACGGAGTGGTGGCCGGTGCCGAGGATGCCGTACTCGGCCCGCTTGGACAGGATCGTCCCCCGCTTGGTCCACGGGCCGAGCGGGGACGGTCCGGTCGCGTAGGCGACGTGGTAGTTCTCGCTGCGTGTGTCGTCCTCGGACCACATGAAGTAGTACGTGCCCTTCCGCTTGATCACGAAGGATCCCTCACGGAAGTTGTCCGGCGTGATGTCCTTCACCTTCGCCGCGTCGTAGGACACCATGTCGTCGTTCAGCGGCACCACGTACCCGTGCCCGTTGCCCCAGTAGAGATACGACTGGCCGTCGTCGTCCGTGAAGACCGCCGGGTCGATCATCTGGCCGCTCAGTGAACCGTCCTTCGCCACCAGGGGTTTGCCCAGCGCGTCCTTGAAGGGGCCGGCGGGGGAGTCGGCCACCGCCACACCGATCTGCTGTTCGGCGCAGAAGTAGAAGTAGTACTTGCCGTCGCGTTCGGCGATCGCCGGCGCCCACGCGTTCTTGTCCGCCCAGGCCACGTCGGGCCCGAGGTCGAGGATCACGCCGTGGTCCTTCCAGTGGACCAGGTCCTTCGACGAGTACGCCTTGAACCGGGTCCCGCTCCAGCCCTGGAAGCCGTCCGTCGTCGGATAGATCCAGTACTCGCCGTTCAGGTAGTGCACGTCCGGGTCGGCGTTGAGGCCGGGGAGGGTCGGGCTGCCGGTGCGGACCGCCTCGAGAGTCCAGGCGCGCCGCGTGCCGTCCGCGGCCGTCACGGTGTACGTCTGCGGCTTGCGGAAGTCCCGGCGGGTACCGGACCTCGGGCTGACCGTGGCGCCCTCACCCACCCACAGCTTCGGCGCGAGGTCGCGCAGGTCCGCGCCGGGCTCCATCGGCAGCACGGCCTTCGACGCGGACTCCGTGACGATCGCGTAGCCCTTCTGGTCCTTCACCGTCGAGTCCACGACCGACGTGGGGCTCACCGGGTAGGCGGCCAGCAGTCGGTCGTACTCCTTCTGCGTCACCGGAAGGACGGTGCCGTGCCGGGGGCTGGCGGGCAGCTGGTAGTTGGTGGACGGAGTCCACTTGCCCGAGTCGAGGTCGGTGGTCTCGAAGGGGACGTAGCCCCGGCCGCCGTACTCGTCGATGAAGAGGTACCACTTCTTCTCGGTGTTGGACTTGAAGACCGTCGGGCCCTCACCGCGGTCCATCGCACCGCTGCCGATGCAGTCCGCGACCAGGTCGTACTTGGTCGACGTCAGGCTGGTCGACTTCTCCCCGGTGATGAACTTGGCGCACGGCGAGCTGGAGGTCGGGTCCCGCTCGTCCTTGGTGTAGCGGTAGTAGGTGTCCTTGTCCTTCACGACCGTCGAGTCGATGACCGAGTAGCCCGGGTCGTCCCAGACCTTCGGCTCGCTGAAGTCACGGAAGTCCTTCGTGGTCGCGTAGAGCATCTTGTTGTACGTCGATCCCTTGTGGTCGGGATCGTCGTCCGCGTACAGCTTCGACGCCCAGAAGACGACGTACTCACCGAGGGAGTCGTCCCAGTAGGCCTCCGGCGCCCAGGTGTTGCCCGCGCTGTCCGGGGCGACCTTCACCACGCGCTGGTCGGTCCAGTGGACCAGGTCCGTGGACTCCCACACCATGATCGACTTGCTGCCGTGCCGCTGGACGTCGTCCCAGCTGCCGCTGCTGTTCTGGTACATCCGGAGGTCGGTGGCGATCAGGAAGAACTTGTCGCCCTTGGGGGAGCGGATGACGAACGGGTCGCGCAGCCCCTTCTCCCCGATGGTGGACGTCAGGACCGGCTTGCCCGCGTTCAGTTCCCGCCAGTGCAGGGGGTCGTTGCCGCGGCTGAGGGCGTAGCGGATCTGCTCCCCGTCGGCGGTGCCCTCGCCGGTGAAGTAGGTGAACAGGTACCCGGCGTACTTGGGCTGCTTCACGGGCGATGCTCCTGAATAGGTGGCGCCGGGGGGTATCGCGAGGAGGGAGAGGAGAAGCGCCAGGAAGGGGACCAGGAGGGTGCGGGCGGTACGGCGTCTGGGGGGTCGCATGACACATCCTGTGGGACTGTGGGGGTTTCTGTTGGGGCGTTGTGCCCTCGGAGTGTCATAGGAGTGACACAGCGCGTCAATCAGTGCGGGCGGGACAGAGGGGATCGAAAGTTTCGATCGTTTTCGTGGGGCGGCGGCAACCTTTGTGGTCAGCGGTGGCGACCAGATCCCAGAAACGGGCCGGGGCGGCCCCTCCGGCCCGTTTCGCCCCCGCCATCCCCAGGCCCCCAGGAAAGGAACGCTTCGTGCGTGCTGGCACCGGACGTCACCGCAGGACACGGACCACTCTCCCGATCGCCGCGACCGTGGCCGTCGCCGCGGGGGCGGGCGGCGTCTACCTCGGCCTCTCGGGCGTCGGCGCGCAGGCCGCCACGACGACGGTCACCGTGTCCACCACCGCGCAGCTGGAGGCGGCGGTCAGGGACGCGGACGCCGGCACCGTCATCCAGGTCCGCCAGGGCACGTACTTCCCGAAGGCCACCCTCAAGTCCACCGCCGACGGCACCGTCTCGGCCCGGATCACGCTGCGGGCCTACGGCACCGAGAAGGTGCGGATCGACGGGTCCAGGCTGCCCGACGGCTCCTGGCTGGCCGGGATCCACGGCGACTACTGGACCGTCCAGAACCTCACCTTCCAGAACTCCCCGGCGCAGGGCTTCGTGGCCACGTCCTCCGTGGGCGGTGTCTTCAGAAACCTGGTCACCGCCGACAACGGTGACTCCGGCTTCACGCTGCGCGGCGACGGCACGACCGGCAACCTCGTGCAGAACCTGGACAGCCACGGCAACTACGACTCCGCGGGGCACGGGCAGAACGCCGACGGGATCGCCGTGAAGTTCGGCTCCGGCACCGGCAACAGGATCACCGGGGCACGGCTGTACGACAACTCCGACGACGGCCTCGACCTGTGGCAGTTCTCCTCGCCGGTCACCGTCGAGCACACCTGGGCCTTCGGCAACGGCCGCGACCGGTGGGGGGACACGGCGTTCGAGGGCAACGGGAACGGGTTCAAGCTGGGCGGCGGGGGCGTGACCGTCGCGCATGTCGTCAACCACAACGCGGCCTGGGACAACGCCTTGCACGGGTTCACCGACAACTCCAACCCGGGCGCGATCGTGCTCAACCGGAACACGGCCTACGCCAACGCCGAGGCGGGGTTCTCCTTCGCCACGGGCAAGGCCCGGCTCGCCCGGAACCTCGCGGTGAGCAACAAGGGCGGCCTGTCCGAGCTGACGTCGGCCACCGTCTCCGCGGCGAACAACTGGGACAGCGGCGTCAGCACACCCGCCTTCAGGTCGACCGACGCGACGGCGGCCTACGGTGCCCGTAGCCGGAACGGGGCCCTGCCGACCATCACGTTTCTGACCACCGGGTCCACCACCATCGGTGCCGCCATGGACTAGGGCGGTTCGTGAGCCGCGGGCCGTCCGCGTCTCTTCCCGCGCCATCGGGAGCAGGAAACGCCCCCGCCGTCACCGGCGGGGGCGTTCGCGTGACCGGCCGAGGGGGGCTCGACCAGTGCTTCCGGTCCGGCCAAAGGGGGGCTCTGCCAGGCCGGCGTTCGGGGGTCGCGTTTCCTGGTCGTCACCGGCGGGGCAGGGGTTGCCCCGTCGTCGGGACGTTTCTCAGGAGTCGCCCTCGTCGCCCTCGTGGGCGGCGAAGTCACCGGCCACGGCACGGTGTCCGCCGCTTGCGGTGCCGGTGACCGAGTAGCCGTCGTCCTTCGCGTCCCGGCCACCGCGGTCGTGGTCGTACTGGCCCGCGAACACCCACTCGCCAGGCCACACCGTACGACCCGGCTTGAGTACCCAGGTGTAGACGAGGAAGCCGTCCTGCTCGGCGACCGTCGCGGTGAAGTCGTCCTCGGGCGCGGACCGCCAGGCGCCGGCCGAGGTGACCCCGCCGGTCTGTCTGACCTTCAACCGGACGGTGAGCGCGGTGAGTTTCTCGCTCGTCTTCAGGGTGACGTTGCTCTGCGCCCAGAACTCGTTGCTGTGCGGGTCCACCGAGCCGTCCGACCACAGCGGGCCGTCCTCGGAGCCGGAGCCGGAGCCGGAGCCGGAGCCGGTCGCAGTCGACGGCGGCGCGGTCGCGGTGGAACTCGGCGCACTGGTGGGCGACTTGCTCGGCGCGTCGGGCTCCCGTGTGGGCCTCGGTGTCGGCTCCGCCGGCGGGGCGGGCGCGCGGCTCGTCGCGTCCGGGGAGGGGGTGGGCGTCGGCGACACGTCGACCGCCTGAGGGGGAGCCTCGTCCTTGACCGCGGAGGCGACCGCGTAACCGCCGACGCCGAGCACGCAGGCGACCGCGGCGGTGGCGCCGACCACCCGCGCCCAGCCCAGCACCGGCGGACGGGCCGCCCGTTGGTCCGCGCGGGTCTGTTCGGTCATCCCGCGCTCGACCCGGGCCAGGATGCGCGCGCGGTCGGGCTCGTGCGCCCCGGACGCCTCGTGCAGCCGAGCGCGCAGCTCGTCGTGCACGTCCCGCCGCATCGTCATCGGTCCCTTCCTCCGGCGTCACCGGTGCGCACCATCGCCGCGCGCACCTGCCGCGGAGCTGCCGGTGTCCCGAGCAACCGCTGTAGTTCGGCCATCCCCTTGGAGGTCTGGCTCTTCACCGTACCGACCGAGACGCCCAGGGTGAGCGCGGTGTCCTTCTCCGAGAGGTCGAAGGCGTGCCGCAGCACCACGCAGGCGCGTTTGCGGAACGGGAGCCCCCGCAGCGCCTCCTGCACGTCGACCACGCCCGCCACGTCCGGATTCTCGGTCTTCTCCTCGCGCTGCGACCAGAACAGCGCGACGCGTCGCCGCTCCCTGACGGCGCTGCGGATGCGGGTGCGGGCCAGGTTGGCGACGACACCGCGCGCGTACGCCGCGGGATGGTCTGCCGCGCGCACCCGGTCCCAGCGGTGCCACAACGCCAGCAGGGCGTCCGCCGCCAGGTCGTCGGCGGCGTCTGCCTCACCGGTCAGCAGATGCGCGAGACGGGACAGTTCGGCGTAGTGACGCTCGAAGAAGGCGTGGAACTCCACGGAGGCTGCGTCGTCGACGACCGTGCCCACGGGCGACCTCTCCTCACGGCGGCTCGGGCATCCGGCCAGACGGATGCCGGCTGTGTATGTCATGTGAATGACATGCGATCATCCGGCGTCGGCCGGTTCGAGATCCGGAAGCGTAGCAGTGATCGTGAGCATCGTTCGTACGGGTCTTCGAACACCGTCTGACCGGCGCGACCCTGATTCCGTAACACGGAGAAAACCCGAAACCGGTTCAACGAAGGAACAATCCAGCCAGCATCCGCAGACCGATCTTTCAGGCATCAAGGAGCAACGACCATGTCCGTGACACAGCGGCCGACCGACCGGCCAAGTGGCCCGCCACCAGGGGCGAACAGCGTCGACCGGTTCTTCGGAATCACCGAGCGGGGGTCCACCCTCGGCCGGGAGATACGCGGCGGCCTCGCCACCTTCTTCACGATGGCCTACATCCTTGTCCTGAATCCCATCATCCTCGGCAGCGCGAAGGACAAGTTCGGCCACCAGTTGGACGCCGTCCAACTGACCACCGCCACCGCCCTGGTGGCCGCCGTGATGACGATCATCATGGGCGTCGCCGGCAACCTCCCCCTCGCGCTCGCGGCCGGCCTCGGACTGAACGCGGTCGTCGCCTTCCAGATCGCCCCGCTGATGAGCTGGGACGACGCGATGGGCCTCATCGTCCTCGAAGGCCTGCTCATCTGCGTGTTGGTGGTGACCGGGCTGCGCGAGGCCGTCATGCGCGCCATCCCGCAGTCGCTGAAGCAGGCGATCAGCGTCGGCATCGGCCTGTTCATCGCCTTCATCGGCTTCGTCGACGCCGGCTTCGTCAGCCGGATCCCCGACGTGGCGGGCACCACCGTCCCCGTCCAGCTCGGCTCCACCGGCACCCTCACCGGGTGGCCGATCCTGGTCTTCTGTCTCGGGGTGCTGCTGACCATCGGACTGCTCGCCCGCAAGGTCAAGGGCGCCATCCTCATCAGCATCGTGACCATGACGGTCGTCGCGATCGTCATCGACTCGGTCGCCGACATCAAGACCTGGGGCCTGACCACGCCGAAGATCCCGGACGACGTGGTCGCCTCGCCCGACTTCGGCCTCGTCGGCCACTTCAGTCTGTTCGGCGCCTTCGGTCAGACCGGCGCCATCACCGTCGTCCTGCTGGTCTTCACCCTGATCCTGTCCGACTTCTTCGACACCATGGGCACCGTGGTCGGCATCAGCGCCGAGGCCGGACTGCTGGACGAGGAGGGCAGGGTGCCCAACCTCGGGCGGGTGCTGCTCATCGACGGCGCGGCGGCGGTCGCGGGCGGCGCGGCCTCGTCCTCCTCCGCCACCTCCTACATCGAGTCGGCGGCCGGTGTCGGCGAGGGCTCGCGCACCGGCTTCTCCAACCTCGTCACCGGCGGCCTGTTCGCCCTGGCCCTGTTCCTGACCCCGCTGCTGACCATCGTCCCGCTCCAGGCGGCGGCCCCGGCCCTGGTTGCCGTCGGCTTCCTGATGATGACCCAGGTCAAGAACATCGACTGGGACCGCTACGAGATCGCCGTCCCGGCGTTCCTGACGATCGCCGTGATGCCGTTCACCTACTCCATCACCAACGGCATCGGCGCCGGTTTCATCACCTACGTCCTGCTCAAGACGGTCCTCGGCAAGGCGAAGGACATCCACTGGCTGTTGTGGGGGACGGCCGCGCTGTTCCTGGTGTACTTCGCGATCGACCCGATCGAGCAGATCCTCGGCGTGAAGTGAGCGCGGGCCCCGGCAGGAGGGTGCCGGGGCTTCCGCCCGTTCTTCAGCGGCGAACCTAGTTCTTCAGCGCCGCCTCCATCACGGCCTTGGCGACCGGCGCCGCCAGCCCGTTGCCGCTGACCTCCGAACGAGCCGCGTTCGACTGCTCCACGACCACCGCGACGGCGACCTCCTTGCCGTCGGCCTTGCCGTACGACGTGAACCAGGCGTACGGCGTCTGGCTGTTGTTCTCGCCGTGCTGGGCGGTGCCGGTCTTGCCGCCCACCGTCGCGCCGGGGATCCGCGCGTTGGTACCGGTGCCCTCCTCGACGACTGTCCGCATCGCGGACTGCAACTGCTCGGCGGTGGAGGAGCTGACGATCTCCTTGGTGTCCGTGTCGTCGTCGTAGTTCTCCAGGACGTCACCACCGCTGTTGGTGATCTGCGACACCATGTGCGGCGAGACCAGCTTGCCGTCGTTGGCGATGGCCGCCGACACCATGGCCATCTGCAGCGGCGTCGCCGTCACATCGAACTGGCCGATGCCCGACAGGGCCGTCTGCGCCTTGTCCATGTCCTTCGGGTACACGCTCTCGTACGCGCGCACCGGTATGTCCTGCGTCGGGTCGTCGAAGCCGAACTTGTCCGCCGTCTCCCGGACCTTGTCCTCGCCGAGGTCGACGGCCATCTTCGCGAAGACGTTGTTGCAGGAGTACTCCAGGGCGACCCGGATCGTGGCGTTCTCACAGGGCGCCGAGGGGTTCTCGTTCGCCAGGACGTTGTTCGACTGTGGCAGCTTGTACGGGTTCGGGCTGTCCGTCTTCTCGTCCACCGACGAGTACAGACCGTCCTCCAGCGCGGTCGCCGCCACGACCAGCTTGAACGTCGAGCCCGGCGGCAGCGGCTGGCGCAGAGCCCGGTTGGTCAGCGGCTTGTCGGAGTCCTCGGTCAGCTTCGACCAGTCCGTACCGGCGGAGTTGGCGTCGGTGAGCGAGGTGGGGTCGTACGACGGCGTCGACACGACCGCGAGGATCCGGCCCGTGCTCGGGTCGATCGCGACGGCCGCGCCCTTCTTGTCGCCGAGCGTGTCGTACGCCGCCTTCTGCACCTTCGGGTCGATCGTCGTCACCACGTTGCCGGGCTCGGCCCGCTCGTTGGTGACGGTGTCCATGACCGTCTTCAGCCGGATGTCCGTCCCGTTGAGGAGGTCCTGGTAGACGCCCTCCAGCTGGGTCGGCGCGTACGCCTGCGAGGCGTAGCCCGTCACCGCCGCGTACAGCGGGCCGTTGGTGTAGGTGCGCTTGTACTTGAGGTCGCTGCCTTTCGTCTGCGCGGAACCGGTGATCGACTTGCCGGCCACGATGATGTTCCCGAGCGGGTCCGCGTACGTCTCGATCGCGTTGCGCCGGTTGTCCTTGTCGTCCGCGAGCGCCCGGCCGTCGTAGAACTGCACCCAGGTCGCCCGGACCAGCAGGGCGAGCACCAGGAGCAGCGTGAAGGCGGAGGCGCGCCTGATCGTCTTGTTCATCCCGCCAGGAAGGACGAGCGGGGGCGATCGGATCGTTCCCTTCGGCCCAATTTCTCATCGGACGTTCATGTACACATGGGGTGTTCACGAACGCCGGCGGTGGCCGTCACCCCCGCAGGGTCAGCACGACCTCGTCGATCTCCTCGCGGCGCGCGTTGGCGAAACCCCGCTCCCGTGCCGCCACCTCGAAGCCGCACTTCTCCAGGGCCCGCAGGGAGCCCTCGTTGTCGGCGGCCGCGCGGGCGTACAGCGGGCGTTCCGGCACCTCGGTCACCAGCGCGCGCAGGGCCGCGGTGGCCACGCCCCGCCCCCAGTACGCGCGGTCCACCCAGTACGTCACCTCGCGCTCGCCCGGCTCCCCGTACACCGCCGCGCTGCCGACCACGTCACCGTCGGCCAGGACCGTCCTGGCCACGGCGTCCGAGGCGCGGATCCCCTTCCAGAGGGCGTCGAAGGCGTCCCGGTCGGCGGGGTCCTTCGGGGTGAAGGCCGCCATGCGGACCGCCTCCGGGTCGTTCATCTGCCGGAAGAAGACCGGCAGGTCGCTGTCGTGGACCTCGCGGAGTGTGATCTCCATCGGGTTCAGAGCCTCCTGGTGGCGAGCGTGAGCCGGTCACGGGCGTCGAACAGGGCGTCCTTCACCATCTGCTCGTGGGCGGGGGTCAGCCGGGCCACCGGCACGGAGCAGCTGATCGCGTCCCGCGCGGGCGTGCGGTAGGGGATCGCCACGCCGAAGCAGCGCAGCCCCAGCGTGTTCTCCTCGCGGTCGACGGAGAAGCCCTGTTCCCTGATCTGGTGCAGCTCCTCGATGAGCTTCTCCCGGTCGGTGATCGTGTGCTCGGTGAGCGCCGGCAGGGTCTCCGGGAGCATCTTGCGGACCTGCTCGTCCGGGTAGGTGCTCAGCAGCGCCTTGCCGAGGGAGGTCGAGTGCGCGGGCAGGCGGCGGCCGACCCGGGTGAAGGGGCGCAGGTAGTGCTGCGACTGGCGGGTGGCGAGGTAGACGACGTTGGTGCCGTCCAGGCGCGCCAGGTGGATGGTCTCCGTGGTGTCGTCCGAGAGGCGGTCCAGGGTCGGCCGGGCGGCCGCCACCACCTCGTCGCCGTCGATGTAAGAGGTGCCCACCAGCAGCGCCCGCACGCCGATGCCGTACCGCGTGCCCGTGGCGTCCGTCTCCACCCAGCCCAGCTCCACGAGCGTGCGCAGTAGCATGTACAGACTGGACTTGGGGTACCCGACGGCCTCCTGGACCGCCGCCAGGGAGTGCATGCCGGGGCGCCCGGCGAAGTACTCGAGCAGTTCAACGGTCCGTACCGCGGACTTGACCTGCGCCCCGCCGCCTGTCTCGGCTGCCGACATCGCCCTTGACCCCTTCGTTCGACGGGAAATAGTCTCCAACAGCATATTCACCACCAGAGACAGCGTTCAGTATATCGAACGCCCTGGTGAATGACCCAGATACTGCGGCATTACAGCGCAAGACATACGCAAGACATACCTGGAGGGACCCGCGGTGGCAGCAGCACCAGTCTGGAGTGTCGACCCCCGAACCGGGAAGCAGCGTGAACAGGTTGCGGTGGAGGCCACGGCCCAGGAGGTGGACGCCACCGTCCGCGCCGCGCACGCGGCCCGCGGGTCGCTGGCCGACCGAACCGTGCGCTCGGCGTTCCTGCGGTCCGCCGCCGACGGTCTGGAGGCGGCCAAGGACCATCTCGTCGAGGCCGCCGACGCCGAGACCGCGCTCGGTCCGGTACGGCTGACCGGCGAACTCGCCCGCACCTGCTACCAGCTGCGGGCCTTCGCGGACATCGTCGACGAGGGCGCCTTCCTCGACGTCGTCATCAACCACCCCGACGACACCGCGACGCCGCCGATCCCGGACCTGCGCCGCTACAAGGTGTCGCTCGGCGTGGTCGCCGTCTACTCGGCCTCCAACTTCCCCTTCGCCTTCTCGGTCGCCGGCGGCGACACCGCGAGCGCGCTGGCCGCGGGCTCCCCGGTCGTCGTCAAGTCGCACCCCGACCACCCGGGCCTGTCCGAGCTGGTCGCGTCCACGCTGCGCCGGGCCGCCGCCGCACACGGCATCCCCGAGGGCGTCGTGGGTCTCGTGCACGGCTTCGAGGCCGGCATCGAGCTGATCAAGCACCCGCTGATCGCCGCGGCGGGCTTCACCGGATCCGTCCGGGGCGGCCGCGCGCTGTTCGACGCGGCGGCCGCGCGGCCGGTGCCGATCCCGTTCCACGGCGAGCTGGGGTCGCTGAACCCGGTCGTGATCACGGAGGCGGCTGCCGCGGAACGCGCCGAGGCGATCGGCACGGGCCTCGCCGGTTCGATGACGCTGGGCGTCGGCCAGTTCTGTGTGAAGCCGGGACTCGTCCTCGCGCCGTCCGGCGCGTCCGGCGACCGCCTGCTGAAGTCCCTGACCGACGCCGTCAGCGACACCGAGTCCGGGGTTCTCCTCGACCACCGCATGCGGGACAACTTCGTCGCCGGCGTGGCCGAGCGGGTGGAACTCCCCGACGTCGAGTCCCCGGTGACCCCGGGCGCGGGCGGCGAGCACACGGTGAGCGCGGGCTTCCTGACGGTGGCGGCGGAGAAGCTGGCCACCGAGGGCGCCTACGACCTCCTCCTGGAGGAGTGCTTCGGCCCGGTGACGGTCGTGGTCCGCTACGACGACGACGCCCAGGCGCAGGCCGTGCTGTCCCGTCTGCCGGGCAACCTCACCGCGACGGTCCACCTGTCGACGGAGGAGGCGGCCGGTGAGGGGCGCGGCGCCGAGATCCTCGCGGAGCTGACCCCGCTGGCCGGCCGGGTGCTGGTCAACGGCTGGCCGACGGGTGTCGCCGTGGCACCGGCCCAGCATCACGGCGGGCCGTACCCGGCCACGACCTCCACGTCGACCTCCGTCGGCGGTACGGCGATCGAGCGGTGGCTGCGGCCGGTGGCGTACCAGAACGCGCCGCAGGCGCTGCTGCCGCCGGAGCTGCGGGACGACAACCCGCTCGGGCTGCCCCGCCGTTTCAACGGCCGACTCGAACGCTGATCGCACAACGGACGCGCGGAGAAGGGGAAACTGGGAAACTCTGAGCATGGACGTGAAACTTCCCGAACTCCCCTTCCCCCTGCGTACCTACGGCCCCGACGGCAACTGGTCCCACGAGGACGGTGTCCTCACCGGATGGGCCGGACCCCGCCAGGACCGCTTCGTGACGCCCACCGGCGAGGGGCTGGACCCCGCCTCCGACGCGCCCCGTCTGCTCGGGGCGCCCGAAGGCGACTTCCAGCTGATCGCCCGGGTCACGGTGGGGTTCGCCGGGGCCTTCGACGCCGGGGTGCTGTACGTCCATGTGGGTGAGCGGGCCTGGGCGAAGCTGTGCCTGGAGTACTCCCCGAAGGTGCCCACCGTCTGCACGGTGGTCACCCGGGGTCACTCCGACGACGCCAACTCCTTCACCGTGGACGGCAGTTCCGTGTGGCTGCGGGTGAGCCGCACCGGGCGGGCCTTCGCCTTCCACGCCTCCCGCGACGGTGAGCGCTGGACCTTCGTCCGGCTCTTCACCCTCGGGGATGAGGAGGCGACCGGCGCCGCCCTCGTCGGCTTCATGACGCAGTCGCCGATGGGGGAGGGGTGCGTCGTGACGTACGACCACATCGAGTTCCGGCCTACCTGGCCGGACGACCTGCGAGACGGCAGCTGAGGGCGAAGGTCACCACGAGCAGGGCCGCGCTGATGGCCAGGCTCAGCCGCATCCCCCCGACGAACCCGTCGGAGACCAGCGCACCGAAGACCGCGATGCCCAGACCCCCGGACACCTGCCGCGCCGCGTTGAGCATCCCGGCCGCCAGGCCCGCCCGTTCGGCGGGTACGGCGTCCATCATCGCGGCGGTCAGCGGCGGCACCGTCAGCGCGCAGCCCAGCGCCATCGGTACCAGGAGTACGGCCACCAGAGCGGTCGGGGTGCCGGCGTCGACGTACAGCAGTCCGAGCAGTCCCGCGACGGCCAGCCCCTGCCCGACGAGCATGGGCAGCCGGGGGCCGTGGCGGCCGGCCAGTTTGCCCGCCACCACGTTCGTCACCGCGATCAGGCCGGTCATCGGCAGGAACGTCAGCCCGGCGGCCAGCGCCGAACGGCCCTGCACCTGCTGGAAGAAGAGCGAGAAGACGAACACCATGCTGTAGAAGGCCACGCTGACCGCCGCTCCCGCCGCGACCGTCGCGACCACGGTCCGATCGCGGAAGAGGCCGAGCGGGACGACCGGGTGCGGTGTGCGCGCCTCGATCCGCAGGAACGCGATCGCCGCGACGACGGCCACCGCTCCCGCCGCCCAGCCCGCCGTGCCGCCCTCGATCACCGCGAACGCCAGCGCCGTCAGGGCCAGCACCGCCGTCACCTGGCCGGGCAGATCCAGCGGCGCGGGTCGGCGCTCGGAGCGCGGGGCCCTCAGGAGCAGGGCGAGGATCAGCGCGCCCACCGGCAGGTTGACGAAGAAGATCCCACGCCAGTCCCAGGCCGTGGTCAGCGCACCGCCCGCCACCGGGCCCAGCGCCACCGCCGCCGAACCCCCGGCCGCCCACAGGGCCACCGCACGGGCCCGCCGGGCCGGATCGGTGTACGCCTGCCGCACCAGCGCCAGCGAGGCCGGGAGCACGACGGCCGCCGCCACACCCTGCACCACCCGGGCGCCGATCAGGGTCGGCAGGTTCCCAGCCAGTCCGCAGGCCACCGAGGCGAGCGTGAACACGGTGGTGCCGAGCGCGTACGCCCGGCTCGCCCCCGCCCGGTCCGAGAACGCCCCGGTGGACAGCATCAGCGCGGCGAAGGCCAGCGTGTAGGCGTCCACCACCCACTGCAGGCCGGACATGCCGGCGTCCAGGGACGAACCGATCGCGGGCAGCGCCACGTTCACCACCGACGCGTCCAGGCAGATCAGCGCGAAGCCGAGCAGGGAGGCGGTGAGGGTGAGCGCGGAGGAGGGGCTCCTGGGCCCCGACTCACGCTCGTCACGGGCGAGTCGGCCGGGGCGGAGGAGGGACTGTTTCGTGGGCATGACTCCATGCTGCGGAACTCCGCCGACGTACAGTAGTGGCCGCCATGCCATATGCCCGGAGGTTCTGGCCATGCCCGAGCAGTCAGCCCCGCACCGCATCGCGGTCATCGCGCCCTCACCCGTCTCGATGTTCAACCTCGCCATCCCGGAGATGCTCTTCGGCAAGGTCGAGCGGGACGGGCGGCCGGGGTACGAGGTGGTCATCTGCGCGGCCGAGCCCGGCCCGCTGCCCACGACCGGCGGCCTCGACCTGCACGTTCCGCACGGCCTGGACGCCGTGCGGGACGCGGACACGGTGCTCGTCGCGGGCACCGGGGCACCGTTCGAGCCGGAGCCGCGGATCGTGGCCGCCGTCCGCGAGGCGGCCGACGCCGGCACCCGCATCGCGTCCCTGTGCACCGGCGCCTTCCAACTCGCCGAGGCGGGCCTGCTCCAGGGCCGCAAGGCCACGACGTACTGGGCGCACGCCGAGGAACTGCGCACCCGGTACCCGCAGGTCGAACTCTGCGCGGACGTGCTGTACGTGCAGGACGGGCCGTATCTGACGGCGTCCGGGTACGCCGCCGGCATCGACCTGTGCCTGCACCTCATCCGCACCGACTACGGCGCCGCGATCGCCAACCAGGTCGCCCGGCTCGCCCTCGTCGCCCCGGTACGCCCGGGCGGCCAGACGCAGTTCACCCAGACCCCGCTGCCGCCCGAGCGCGGCACCGCCTGCGCGGACACCCGCGGCTGGGCCATGCGCAACCTGGACAAGCCGCTCACCCTGGCCGACCTGGCCCGGTACTCGGGCGTCTCCGTGCGCACCCTCACCCGGCGCTTCCACGCCGAGAGCGGGGTGAGCCCGCTGCAGTGGCTGCTCCACCAGCGCCTCGAGCGGGCCAAGGAACTCCTGGAGACCACCACCCTGCCCATGGACCAGGTGGCCCGCGCCTGCGGCCTCGGCACCGCCGACTCACTGCGCGCCCATGTGGCGCGGCGGACCGGACTGACCCCGAGCTCCTACCGGGCACAGTTCAGCCGTCTGGGAACCACGTCCGTGGCGGACACGTCCTCCGCTGCGTGATCAACGAACGCGTGACCGGAGACCTGGTGATCCGCACCGCCCTGCCCGCCGAGGCCGACGCCGTCACCGCGCTGCACGCGCGGGCCCGGGCGACCTACTATCCGGACGGGATCCCCGACGACGGCACCGACTGGCTCGCCGTCTGGCGGGCGGCCGTCGAGCGGCCCGACGGGCATGTGCTGTGCGCCGTCGAGCAGGCCCGGATCGTCGGCCTCGCGTCCTTCCGCACCCCCGAGGGCGCCCCCGCGGACACGGTCAAGCTGTTCCAGTTCCACGTCGACCCCGGCCACTGGCGCGCCGGTATCGGCACGGCCCTGCACACGGCCTGCGTGGAGCAGTGGCGGGCCGACCGCAGACGCACCGCGGTGCTCGACGTGCACGTGGACAACCGGCGGGCCCAGGCCTTCTACGCCCGCCAGGGCTGGATCCCCGACCCGGAGAACCCACCGGCCGACGACGACCACCACCTCTACCTGCGGTACGCCGTCAGCCAGGCCGCCACCCAGGAATGAACCACGCTGCTTTAACGTTCACGCACTCGGCGGAGGGAGCCTTCGCACCCGTACGACTGGAGAGAGCCGAGACCATGCGCGTCGAGATCTGGACGGACATCGCCTGCCCCTGGTGCTACGTGGGAAAGGCCCGTTTCGACAAGGCGCTGGAGGCCTTCCCGCACCGAGACCAGGTCGAGGTCGTGCACCGGTCGTTCGAGCTGGACCCGAACCGGGCCAAGGGCGACGTCCAGCCGGTGCTCGCGATGCTCACCAAGAAGTACGGCATGAGCGAGGCCCAGGCCCAGGCCGGTGAGGAGAACCTGGGCGCGCAGGCCGCCGCCGAGGGGCTGGAGTACCGCACCCGGGACCGCGACCACGGCAACACCTTCGACATGCACCGGCTGCTCCACCTCGCCAAGGAGCACGGCAGGCAGGGCGAGCTCATCCAGGCCTTCTACACGGCCAACTTCGCCGAGGAGCGGTCCGTCTTCTCCGAGGGCGACGAACGACTGGTGGAGCTGGCCGTCGCCGCGGGCCTGGACGCCGACGCCGCCCGCGCGGTCCTCGCCGACCCGGCCGCGTACGCCGACGACGTCCGCGCCGACGAGCGTGAGGCCGCCCAGCTCGGGGCCAACGGGGTGCCCTTCTTCGTCCTCGACCGCAAGTACGGTGTCTCCGGCGCCCAGCCCGCGGAGGTCTTCGCGCAGGCGCTCACCGAGGCGTGGGGCGAGCGGTCACCGCTGAAGCTGATCGACGAGGGCGGCGCTGAGGCGTGCGGTCCGGACGGGTGCGGGGTGCCGCAGCACTAGGGCCGCTGAACGGCGGGCAGGTCGGGGCGGACGTATAAGGATCCCTTGGCGGGCCCCCGTGGAAACGCGCAATGGACGAGGGTTGGCGGGTGGCTCACAGTGGTCTCATGGAGACCTTCGAGAGCCTCGTCCGAGCCGAGTTCGCCCCGAAGAACACCTTTCTGAACACCGCGAGCAGCGGTCTGCTCCCCGCTCGTACCGTGGCCGCCCTCCAGGAGGCGGCACAGACGCGGGCCGACGGCGGTCCGCTGGACGCGCTGTACGAGGACGTGGAGAGCGCCCGGGCCGCCTTCGCCCGGCTGGCCGGCGTCCCGGTCGGCCGGGTCGCCGCCGGGTCCTCGGTGACCGCGCACACCGGGCTGGTCGCCGCCTCGCTGCCCGCGGGCGCCGAAGTCCTCACCGCCGAGGGAGACTTCGCCTCCGTAGTGAACCCCTTCCACGCCCGCGGCGACCTCAAGGTGCGCGCCGTGCCCCTGGAGCGGATCGCCGAGTCCGTCCGACCGGGCACCGCGCTCGTCGCGGTCAGCTCCGCGCAGTCCGCCGACGGCCGGATCGCCGACCTGCCCGCGCTCCGGGAGGCGGCCCGCGAGCACGGCGCCCGCACGTACGTGGACGTCTCCCAGTCCGCCGGATGGCTGCCGATCGGGGCCGACGCGTACGACTACACCGTCTCGGTCAGCTACAAGTGGCTGCTCGGCCCGCACGGGGTGGCCTTCCTCGTCGTGCCGGAGGACTTCGGCGGCCTCACGCCGATCCTGGCCGGCTGGGTCGCGGGGGAGAACCCCTGGGACAGCTGCTACGGCCCGCTGGCCGAACTCGCCCACTCCGCCCGCCGGTTCGACCTGCCGCCCGACCTGGCCGCCTACGCCGGGATGCGCCGCTCCCTGGAACTCGTCGAGGAACTCGGGGTCGACGCCGTACGCGCTCACGACCTCGCCCTCGCCGACCGGTTCCGCACGGGACTGGCCGCCCTCGGCCACGAACCCGTGCCCGCTCCCGGCTCGGCGATCGTCTCCGTCCCCGGGCTCGGCCACCACATGCCCCGGTTGAGCGACGCCGGGATCCAGACCGCGAGCCGCGCGGGCAATCTGCGCGCCTCCTTCCACCTGTACAACACGTCCGACGACGTCGACCGGCTGCTGGACGTCCTGTCCGGCTGAAGGCAGGCAACGCACTGGAGCGGGCGGTGTCGAAGAGCCCGTCACCCACGTCCGCACCCCCGTCCACCCCCG
>NZ_JBEXRA010000068.1:0-42699 GCF_040612855.1 Streptomyces sp. NPDC006332 | reverse complement strand
GGGACGAAGATCTACTCGCAGAGCCAGCTCCAGGTCGGCGACCTCGTCTTCTTCTTGCGGGGCGGGGGCCGGGCCGACCGGGTGGACCGCGCCGACTCAGCCCTGGCGGGCCTTGAAGCGCGGGTCCCTCTTGTTGATCACGAATGTCACGCCCCGGCGGCGCACCACCTGGGCCCCGGGCCGGGACTTCAGCGCGCGCAGCGAATTGCGCACCTTCATGTCCGTGTCCTCCTCCTGCTCGAACCTCGAACGCCGTCGCGTGGTCAGCGGACGGTGGTAGCCGTGTCGCCGTAGCGCCGCCGGAACCGCTCGACCCGGCCCTCGGTGTCCACGACCCGCGAGGCGCCGGTGTAGAAGGGGTGGCCGGCCGACGAGATCTCGACGTCGATCAGCGGGTAGGTGGAGCCGTCCGTCCACTCGATCGTCCGCGACGTCCGCGCGGTCGAGCGGGTGAGGAACGTGGCTCCCGCCGCGCGGTCGCGGAAGACGACCGGGCGGTAGACGGGGTGGATGTCGGACCTCATGGGGTTTCCTTTCTGACGGCCGTCCGGCGCGGTGCGATGACCGCGGTCATCGCTCCTCGCGGAAGGGGACGTGCTCCCCGGCCACCGGGTCGTACTTGCGCAGGACCAGCCGGTCGGGGTCGTTGAGACGGTTCTTGCGTGTCACGTAGGTGACGCCGGTCCCGGCCGTCGACCTCAGCGTGACGACGGGACGCGCGGTGTTGCGTGCCATGAGGTCCTCCTTCCGCCCACATCGCGGACTCTTTGGTCCGTGCATGTCAGCTACGTGGGCTACAACGCCGTCTTCCGCCCGTGCATTCCCGACCCGGTCGGCGCCGGACGGACTCGCTGAACCTCCGGTTGTTCTTCCTGTTGTTCTTCCTGGCGCGCATGGTCGGGCCGAGGTGTGATGGGTGGCGTCGCACGATCGGCGTTCGCGTCGGGACCCACAAGGAGTCGCCATGAGCATCACCCTGACGACCTCTTCGCTGTCCCCGTCCGACCGCGCGGAGTTCTGGCGTGACGCCGTCTCCCACACGTTCATTCCGCTGGACGTCGAGCTGTACGAGACGCGGCCGTCCGCGGCAACGATCACCAGCCATCAGCTGGGGCCGCTCCAAGTCTCGGCCGTCTCGGCGGGGCCGCAGAAGGTCGTACGGGACCGCCGGATGATCGCGCGGGGCGGCGAGAGCCACCTCACGCTCACCATCCAGCACCACGGCACCGCCCGGCTGGAGCAGGACCGGCGCGAGGCGTTCCTGGAACCGGGGCAGTTCGCGCTGTCCGACTCCGCGCGGCCCTTCGTGAAGGAGTTGCCGGCGGGGTTCGGTTGCACGGCGTTCCACCTTCCCCGCGGCGCGCTCAACGTGACCGACGCGGATCTGAGGGCCCTCACCGCCACGGTGTTCTCCCCCACCGGAGGCTGCGCCGGCGTCGTGGCGGCCTATCTGGGAGCGCTGGCCCGGGACGCGGCCGAGGTCCCACCCGAGTCCGCACACCAACTGGGCCTCACCGCCTGTGACTTGCTGGCCACCCTGATCCGGGAACGTCGGGACCGGCACGTGCCGCAGGCCCCCGAGGCGACCCGGACCATGCTGGCCCGCGTCAAGGACCACGCGCTGCGGCACCTGACCGATCCCGAGCTGTCGCCCCGGTCGATCGCGGACGCGCACCACATCTCGGTCCGGTACCTGCACAAGCTCTTCGAGTCGGAGGACACCACGCTGGCCCGGTGGATCCAGACGCGTCGGTTGGCCATGTGCCGTCGGGACCTGGCCCGCCACCCGTTACGCGGGCCCGGTGTGGCGTCTGTGGCGCGACAGTGGGGTTTCGTCAGTCCCGCGCATTTCAGCCGCGCCTTCCGGGCCGCCTACGGCATGTCGCCCCGCGACTGGCAGGCAACGGCGCGCGGCGACAAGCACATGCGGACTCCGGCGGACGGCGCCGGCCGTTTCGCGAGGTCCGAGGGGCGCTCCAGCTGACCGCCGAGGCCGCCCAGGCCGCTGCGTCCGCCGCGTGGCAGGCGGGACAGAGCGCCGCGCCTGCCCGAGCAGCGAGCCCGGCAGCTACCTCAGTCCGGGCCCTCGCCCTGCTCCAGCCACGTCTCCCGCAGGCTGCTTGCTTCGTCCAGCCACCGTTCGGACCTGGCCTCGGTGAAGCAGTGGACGGCGTCCTCGATCATCTTCGTCGCCTCGTCCCGTCGGCCCAGTGCCCACAGGGCCCGCGCCTTGCGCATCGTCGGCACGCCACGGTTGAGCGGAACCCCGACCCGGGCGTCGAGTTCCAGCGCACGGTCGCAGGCCTCGATCGCCGCCTCCCACCGTCCGAGGTCCAGCAGGACCTGGGCCTTGCCGCTCAGGGCGTTCATGGCCGTGACGTCGGCGATGTGCGGCGCCGGGGCGGTGGCCGGGTCGTTCACCCACGCGACGGCGATGTCGAAGGTGTCGACGGCCTCCTGGAGCCGGTTCTCCGCGCGCAGATTGAGAGCGAGGCCCATGAGGGCCTGCGGGTGTCCCTCCTTGTCCCCCGCCGCGGCGAACAGGGCGACCGCGCGCCGGGCCTGGTCGATGGCCGCACCGAACTTCCCCGAGTCGTTGGCGGCGTAGAGGGCGTACGTCAGTGACCACGCCTCCTGCACGGGGTTGTCGGCCTGCCGCGCGAGTTCGGCGGCCTCCAGGGCGAGGGCCATGCCGTCGGCGGGTCTGCCCAGGCAGCTGGTGAACGCCCAGGCGAGGTAGTTGGCATGGGTGGCTTCGAGGCCGGGATCGCCCAGGGCGTGGGCGGCGGCTCGCGAGAGCGCGAAGACGGTGTGCCAGTGTCCCCAGTGGGGCCACCGGTCGGAGAACCAGTGCATGGACTCCGCGACCTCGACGACCACCCGGTGTTCGCCTGCCGCCGCCGCGGTGCGCAGGGCGGCGAACCAGTTGGCGCTCTCGGTACGCAGCCAGTCCTGGGCGGAGGGCGCGTCGCGCAGGTCGACGAGCGGGTCGTCGACGCTCTGTTGGCCGAGGACCGGTTCGAACCACTGCCCGGCGGTGCGGGCCGTGTCCAGGAGCCACGTGTGCAGGGCCCTGCGGGCGGCCTCCCGTTCCCCGGGGGACTCCTCGTCGCTCAGACGCTGGTGCGCGTACAGCCGGACCAGGTCGTGGAAGGCGGCCCGGTCACCGCCGGCGGCGTTCAGCAGGCCGAGTTCGATGAGCTCGTCCGTCAGTTGTTCCACCTGCGCGGGCCCGAACGAGGTGAGTGCCGCCCCGAGCGCGGGAGCGAAGTCGGGGCCCGGCACCAGGGAGAGCCGTCGGAACAACTTCCGTGCGGGCTCGGCCAGTTGCTCGTAGGAAAGGGTGAAGGCCGACTTGATCCGGAGGTCGCCGGCGGTCAGCCGGTCCAGGCGCAGGTCCTCGGCGGCCAGCCGGGCGGCCAGACCGGTCGCGGTCCAGGCCGGACGGCTGACCAGGCGGTTGCCCGCGATACGCAGGGCGAGCGGCAGGCCTCCGCAGAGGTCGGCGATGCGCTCCAGGGAGGCGGAGTCCTGATCGTCCGCCCCGGGGCCCGGCCGGTCCGCGGTGATCGTCTCCAGCAGGGCGGTGGCCGCGTCGGCGGCGAGGGGAGACGGTATGAGCCGCCGGGCGTACTCGATGCCGGTCAGCGCGCGTCGGCTGGTGATCCAGAAGGTGCAGGCGCCCTCGCCCGGCAGCAGCGGACGCACTTGTGCCTCGTCGGCGGCGTTGTCGAGGATGACGAGAACGTTCTTGTCGCGGACCAGACGGCGGTGCAGCACCTGGCGTTCCTCGACGTCCGCCGGCAGCTCGCGTTCCCGTACGCCCTGGGCCTTCAGCAGACGGGCCAGCGCCTCATGGGGGGTGACGGGCTGGGCGTCCAGGCCACGCAGATTGAGGAACAGGCATCCGTCGTCGTAGCGCTTCGCCTGCTGGTGGGCGGCCTGGACGACAAGTGTCGTCTTACCGAGGCCCGGGGCTCCGCTGACGATGACGACGTGGGGGCCCGCGCCCGGTCTCCCGGCCGTGTCGAGCCAGCGGAACTCCTCCTGACGGCCGACGAAGTCGGGGATGGGCGGAGGGAGATCGCACAGCCCGGACGGCGTGCGTCTGGTGCGGCGACGGCCGTCGCGGGCGGCGGCCAGCAGAGCGTCGGCGTCTTCCTGCCGCAGACCGAGGGCGGTGGCCAGGGCCTGGACGGTACGCGCCTGCGGTCCTCTGCTGTGGCCGCGCTCCATGTCGCCGATGGCACGATCACTGACGTCCGAGGCCTCGGCGAGTTCCTCCAGCGTCATGCCCGACGCATGTCTGAAGCCGCGCAGCAACGGACCCAGCGCGTCCGGTTGCGGACCGACCACGACAGCGTTTTCCTCTCCTCGGCAGCTTCCCAGCCTAGAGGACGGGCCGCGGTGGTCAGTCCGCGCAGCAGCGGTCCGCCCCGCCCCGTCCGGAGCTTGCGGCGGTGGCCATATCGGTGTCGGTATCGGTGGTCGTGCCGGTGTCGGGCCTCATGTCGGTGTCGGCCGCGGTGTCCAGGCGGCAGTAGCACGACGCCTCGATCGGTACGTCGGTCAACGCGGCGGCGATACGCAGTTGCTGGGCGATGATCCGGGCCTCGTCCGCCCTGCCCAGGCGCATCAGGCATTCGTGCAGGCCGTGCAGGGCCCAGACGTTGCCCGGGTGCTGGAGGGCCCTCGGGAGCGTGTCGTCGAGGCCGAGGTCGGCCCGGTAGACCGCCTCGGCCTCCGCGACGCGTCCCTGTTCGAGGAGCAGGGCGCCGTAGGCGTGGCGGGTGGGCTGCATCCAGCCCCAGGGCTCGTCGTAGGGGAGGTTGTCGTCCAGCTCGATCGACCGTTCCAGCGCGGCGAAGGCGGCGTCGTGGTTGCCCTTGCGGTACTCCAGCTCGCCGTCGAGCATCGCGGAGGCGATCGCGAGGATGTCGGCGCATGTGTTGTTGAACAGCATGCGGGTCTCGGGGACGCGGGCGACCGCCTCGTGGAAGAGCCGTCGTTCGGCCTCCGCCTCATGGATCCGGTGGGTGGCCGAGAGGGCGACTCCCCGGGCGTAGTGGAACATCGCGGTCGTCACGCAGTACAGGCGCCGGTCGGCGGGCAGGGGCCAAGCCAGGATGTCGTCCCAGCGGCCGAAACGGATCAGGACGTGCACCCGCATGGCGAGGAAGGCCTCCAGCCAGTCGGCCATCGGCGGGCTCTGGACGCGCAGCAGGTCCTCCGGGATGGACGCCTCCAGTTGGGCGGCGGTCTCCAGGGCGACCTCGGACTGGCCGAGGAACATCGCGCCGTAGATCTTGAAGTGGTAGTTGTGCGACCGGTACAGCGTGTAGAAGTTCATCGCCCCGGCGCGTGCGTGGACCTTCTCGTCGGCGATGATCGCGGCGCTGTTGTCCGACACCACGCGCCGGTAGTCGCCGCAGAGCACCTCCAGGTGTGAGGGCATGTGGTGGAGGTGACCGGCGTCCGGTACGAGGCCGCGCAGCCGGTCGGCGACGGGCAGGGCCAGCTCGGGAGCCGGGGACATCTCCATCAGGTGGATGTACAGGTGCAGGACGCCCGGGTGCCGCCGTCCGGCGTCGGTGGCGAGCGCGTGGTCCAGGACGGCCTTGGCCTCCGAGGTGCGGGCCCCGTCGGCCGGTTCGCCGGTGCGCAGGTCCCACAGCTGCCAGGGGGTGAGGTTCATCAGCGCGTCGGCGTACAGCGTGACGATGTCCAGGTCGTCCGGGGCGAGGGCGTGGACGGCGCGCATGCTGTCGGCGTAGGGCGCGTTCCACACCGAACAGTCCGCCACCGGCTCGGCCTGCGGATACCGGGCGCGCAGCGCGCCGATCAGCGCCCGCTCCACCGTGGTGGCACCGGCGGCCCTGGCATGGGCCTCTTCGACGGCGGCGTGGGTGCGGTCGACGGTCCTGGTCAGGTCCTGGTCGTCAAAGAACTCCCAGGGTTTGTTGTAGTTCGGGCCGAGGGCGTAGGCGATGCCCCAGTAGGCCATGGCACAGTCGGGGTCCGCCGTGGCCGCCGCCTCGAAGCAGGAGACGGCCTCCTCGTGGTGGAAGGCGTACGTCCACAACAGGCCCCGGTCGAACCAGAGTTGGGCCTCGGAGGACGAGGTCGTCACGGAGCGGCCGTGCGGGCCGAGATCGTAGTACTCCATGCGTCACTCCTGACTGTGCTGCCGCTCGGCAGGTGGCGTCCCGGAGTCGATTTTCCCCGATCTGAGCCTCTTCGTGCCAGGTGTCCCCCACGTCCCCCGTGCGGGTGTCGACGTTCGACGACGGCCGCTCCCCAGGCCCCGACGAGCGGCCCGCCCCTTGCGCCGAAGGCCCGGTCACCGGAGGTTTTCCGCGGTGACCGGGCCTTCGGGGGTGCGCCTGCGTCAGCTGCCGTCGAGTCGCGCCCGCAGGAGCCCCTTGCCGAGTTCGGCACCCTTGCGGCTGTCCGCCTGGGCCTTGCGGAACAGGTCGGCGACCTCGGTGTCCTTCTCACGCTCAGCGTCCTGGATGTAGGAATCCAGCCGCAGCGCGTTGTTGAGGCACGCCTCCACATACCAGATCAGGTTGTAGTCCTTGTCCGCCGTACCGGTCACGCCGCCGGTCTCGGTGCTGCTGGTCATGAAGATCTCCTCCAGCGCTTGTCGGTCGTTCCGGAGTCGGACGAGTACCCGCCGGGGCAACGATGAACACGGCGAACCCGGGCTGGGGACGGTTTCCGCGGCGAGCACGCCGCGACCTGGTGGAGTCGCCTGGTGACGGTGGGTGCCGCGCCGGGGGCGCGACCGGTCCCCCGTTCCGGTCGTGCCCCCTGCGGTGTGTCAGAACTTACGTGCCAGGCCGAACCGTTGTGTATCGCGTCGGTGCCCGCTGGTCCGCCCGGAGGACTCACCCGTGCACAGATGAGTCCGGATAGCCCCGGTTCGCCCGGTCCAGGAGGGGCGCTTCGAGCTCGCCGACGACCAGGTGGGCGAGTACGACCTCGTAGAGATCGCTGCCGGCGGCGAGCAGGTGGTGCTCCAGCACGGGCTCCGCGCTGCGGACGTGGTCACGCACGGTCTGGGGGTGCATCCCGAGGGTCAGCGCCGCGCGTTCCGCGTTGCCTCCGGCCGTGATCCAGGTGCGCAGCGTCCGGCGCAGGTCGCGGGTGTCCGCGCCCAGCCGTCCCAGGAGGTCGTGGGCCCAGCCCCGCACCGCGGTCCCGGCCAGCAGGTCGGCCAGCCGGGCGGGGACCGGTTCCGGCCCGGTGGTCGGGGCCGGCGGCTCGGAGAAGCCGACCTGGGTGTTGAGGGCGAGGTGGGCGAGAGCGCGGACGGTGAGGTCGGAGAAGTCCGTACCCAGCAGGCCCTCGACGCGTTCCATGCGGGCACGCACGGTGTTGCGGCTGACGCCGAGGACCTTGGCGGCGCTGACGGCGGTGAACTCCAGGCCGAGCCGGGTGGTGGCGAGCAGTTCGGCGCGGGTGTGGTGCGGGAGCGTGTCGAGCGGCCGGAGCACTCGGGCGCTCCAGTGGTGCAGCCCGGCCGGGTCCATCAGGCGCTCGGGGTGGGAGCGTTCGGCGTAGACGGCCGATTTCTCCGGCCGGAAGCGGGCGACGGCGAGTGCGCTGACGGCCTGTCCGTAGGCGGTGGCGGTACGGGCGAGGCTCTGTCGGACGCTGCCGCCGAGGAAGGTGCCAGGGGTCCGGGCGGCCAGCGAGCGCAGTGCCCGGGCCGCCGGCTCCCCGGGGGTGACCACGATCACGTGCTCGTCCACGGCCGGGCAGCGGACGACGAGGGCCTGTTCCTGCGTGGCGTCGAGGCATTCGTCGGCGAGGCGGTCGCGGGCACCGGCGTCGCCCTCCAGGACGTAGACGCGGGCGGTGTCCGTGTCGAGGAGGCCGGGCCACAGGCCCGCCGCGACCCTGCGCGCCGAGACGGTGTCCTCCACCATCAGCAGTTGCAGGATCGCCAGCCGCAGGTCCGACGCCGCGCGCCGCAGCCGGTGGCCGGCCGCGGTCGTCTCATGGGCCCGCAGCAGCAGTTCCAGGACCTGCGCGGTGTGCAGCACGACCTCCGAGGCGCGCCGGTCGAAGGGGTCCGGACGCGACACGGCGAGCACGCCCGCCGTGGCCGGGTGCGGGCGCTCCACTCTCACCAGGCGCTTGTGCTGTCCCTGCCCCTCCCAGGAGGCGGAGGCGATGCGGCCGGTCACGATGGACCGGACCAGGTCCTCGTCCACCTGGACGCGGGTGCCGGCGAGGAGGGCGCCCCCGTCGTCCTGGAGGGAGGCGGCGCCGTGCACGGCGGCCGCGAGCCAGGCGACGATCCGGCGGACGTCGCGCCCGGTCGGTCGCAGATGGTCGAGCAGTTCCTGCGCCCAGTCCGTGGTCTCGCCGACCTTCTCCCCTGTGGGACGGTGCCCGTCCGCCCGCCCAGCCACGTCGCCTTCCCCTGGCCCTTCAGTCGTGTCACGTCCCGCCGATCGGACGTTACCTCACCCTTGTCCGCCGGACGCCCACCCCGGAAGCTCGCCTTAACCACTTAACAACTTGTCCACATTTTCGTACCTCTCGCCGCGTGTTCCGTGCGGCTCAAGACATGCCGGTGGCCGTCCAGCGGGAAGGCGGGCGGGGCCGCGGGCAACAGTGCCTCGAAGACGTACCCGCACTTGTCCGCGACCCGGCAGGAGGCGGTGTTGTCCACCTGGTGCAACAGTTCCAGGCGCGTCACCTCGCTGTCGGGGAAGGACGCGAAGACCCAGTCCGTCAGCGTCCGCAGGGCCCGGGGAGCCACACCCCGGCCGCGCGCGTGGGCGGCGGTCCAGTAGCCGACCTCGGCCGACCCGCTGTCGCGAGCGCCGCGTTTGACGACGACGTGGCCGACCAGTCGCCCGCCGATCGCTCGGTCACGGGGCTCGACCACCGCGAACGACAGGCGCTCGCCGCTCTCCCCGAGCCGCCGCTGCCGCGACACCCAGTCCAGGGCACTCGCCTCGTCGTGCGGACCGCCCGGGGCCCACCGGCGCAGCGCCTCATCGTCGCGGAACACGGCCGCCAGGCCGGTGGCGTCCGCCGGGTGCCACGGCCGCAGGGCGAGCGGGGGCGCGGTCGATGTGGCGGGGGCTTCCAGTCGTACGGTTGTGATGTCCATGACCGGAGGCTACGTCCGCCCGGCGGCCGGGCCGCTCATGTCCCCCGCCGTGCGCGAGCCGCGCCCGCCACGGGTGTCGTACCGCTGCGATCGCGCCCGCAGTGGGGCACGCGCGACCGCCGCCGCCGGGCGGCATAAGCTCGACGGATGGCGAAGTACTTCGACGTGCACCCCGACAACCCTCAGCCGCGCACCATCGCCCAGGTCGCCGACAGCGTCCGCTCGGGTGCGCTCATCGCGTATCCGACGGACTCCTGTTACGCGCTGGGCTGCCGGCTCGGCAGCCGTGACGGCATCGACCGGATCCGGACCATCCGCCGCCTGGACGACCGCCACCACTTCACCCTGGTCTGCCAGGACTTCGCGCAACTCGGCCAGTTCGTACGGGTCGACAACGACGTGTTCCGCGCGATCAAGGCGTCGACCCCGGGCAGCTACACCTTCATCCTGCCCGCCACCAAGGAGGTGCCGCGCATGCTGCAGCACCCCAAGAAGAAGACGGTCGGCGTCCGGATCCCCGACCACGTCGTCACCCAGGCGCTGCTGACCGAACTCGGGGAGCCGCTGCTGTCCAGCACACTGCTGCTGCCCGACGAGGACGAGCCGATGACCCAGGGCTGGGAGATCAAAGACCGGCTCGACCACGTACTGGACGCGGTGGTCGACTCCGGGGACTGCGGGACCGAGCCGACCACGGTCATCGACTTCTCCGGCGGCGAGGCCGAAATCGTCCGGAAGGGCGCGGGCGACATCTCACGGTTCGAGTAGGCGTTCCGCCAGATCCTCGGGGGCGGGAGCGGCGGGCCACGAGACACGTGCCACCATGATCGGGCCTGCCCCTCCCAGCGCCGGGCAGGGCCTTCGCCGACTCCCCCTACAGAGAGGCAGCCCCCATGACCGCCGTACAGGGAACAGCTGTCGACATATCCACCGAGGACGGCGTCGCCGACGCCTACCTGGTCCACCCCGCGGACGGACAACCGCATCCCGCGGTCCTGCTGTACATGGACGCCTTCGGGCTGCGCCCGCAGCTGAGGTCCATGGCGGACCGGCTCGCCGAGGCCGGCTACACGGTCCTCGTGCCCAACCTGTTCTACCGGCACGGGCGGGCACCCGTCTTCGAGTTGCCGGACTTCATCGACCCGGGCGCGCGTCCGCAGCTCTTCGAGCAGATCGGCCCGGTCATGGGAGAGCTGACGCCGGAGGTCGCGATGCGGGACGCCGGCGCCTACCTCCGGGCGCTGGCCGACTCGCCGGTGGCCGCCGACGGTCCGGTCGCCCTCACCGGCTACTGCATGGGCGCACGGCTCGCGCTGTTCACCGCGGGCACCTACCCGGAGCGGGTCGCCGCCGCGGCCGGGTTCCACGGCGGACACCTCGCGCCCGACGCCCCCGACAGCCCGCACCTGGTGGCCGGCAACGTCACCGCCGAGCTGTACTTCGGGCACGCCGACCAGGACCCGTCACTGCCCGTCGAGCAGAGGGAACGCCTGGAGGAGGCGCTCACCGCCGCCGGTGTCCGCCACACCTGCGAGGTCTACACCGGGGCACCGCACGGTTACACGCAGGCCGACACCGCGATGTACGACGCCGCGGGCGACGAACGGCACTGGACGGCCCTGCTGGACCTGCTGAAGCGCACCTTCTGAACGAGCGGACTGGCTGAAACTCGCCGCTCCGTGACTCGAGTCAAGCCATGGTGTCCGGGAGTTCGCGGCGTACCGACGGTAAGCCCTTGCTCTCATTCCGCTCCGCCACGTAAACCTTCCCCGACACGAGCCGTGATGGGGGAGTTGGCATATGGAAGGCACGGTTGACGGGTTCCGCTACGGAGCCGTCACACCGGTGGCGGCCTATCTGATGGCGTGCCTGGGTGGGGCGCTGGGATTACGTTGCATCGTCCGCACCCTGCTGGACACGCAGACGTGGAAGACGGGCTGGCTGGCGCTGGGGGCGACGTCGATCGGCAGTGGCATCTGGACGATGCACTTCATCGCCATGATCGGTTTCCGGGTCGAGGAGACCCGGATCCGCTACGACGTGGGCCTGACGGTCCTCAGTCTCGCCGTGGCGATCGTCATGGTCGGCGTCGGCGTGTTCATCGTCGGCCGTCGCGGTGCGAGCCGGGCCACGCTGGGTGTCGCGGGCACGGTCACCGGTCTCGGTATCGCCGCCATGCACTATCTCGGCATGGCGGCGATGCATCTGAACGGCGAGGTGCGCTACGCCTGGGCCGTCGTCGCGCTCTCCGTGGTGATCGCGATCGTCGCCGCCACGGCGTCCCTGTGGGCGGCGGTCTCCGTGCGCGGCTTCCTGACCAGCCTCGGGGCCAGTCTGGTCATGGGTGTGGCGGTGTCGGGGATGCACTACACCGGGATGGCCGCCGTGAGCGTGCACGTGCACGACGGCGGCCGGGGGACCTGGGCGGGCGACGCACCCAACTCGCTGCTGTTACCGATGCTGGCGGGGCCGGTCCTCTTCCTGGTACTGGCCGGGGTGGTGGTGATGTTCGATCCCCTGCTGGTCCTGGGCAACGGCGAGCGGAGCCGGGGGACGCCGGCGACGACCGCTGCGGAGGCTTCGGCCGGACCGCTGCCCGCCGGGCGGCCCGAAGGCCACCCGCAGTCCCCTCCCCTGCACTCGGCCCCGGGCCCAAGGAGAGGGCAAAGGTGAGGAACGGCTCGTCCACGTGACGAGCCGGGGCGCCCACCACGTTGGTGTCAGTGCCCTCACGTTGGTGCCAGTCGGTGCCCAAGGGACTCCCCCGCTCGGCCGGTTCTAGATCGTTGTTACGGTGCACCGGTGTCTGACTCCTCACGCGATACCGCCGAAGGCGCCGGCTGGGGCACCGCAGAACGCGGCGAGTACCAGCGGCTCATGCCCTCCGAGGTCGAGAAGATCTCCTGGCTGAACCCGAAGACGCTGTGGGCCGCCCGCAACGGCGTCCTGGCGTCCTGGTTCGGGGACCCCACGGGTGGTACCCGCAGCCGGTGGGTGGCGCAGCGGGCGGCGGCCGGCGCACCCGCCGACAAGGTGGTCCGGCGTGACGACCCGGACGAATTCTCGTTCATGGTCATCGGCGACACGGGCGAGGGCGACGATCCCCAGTACGCCGTCGTGCCGGGCTTCCTGAAGACGGGTCAGGACACCCGCTTCGCCGTCATCGCCAGTGACGTGATCTATCCGGTGGGCAGCGCCGACGACTACGGCACCAAGTTCTTCCGCCCGTACCAGGACTACCCGGCGCCGATCTACGCGATACCCGGCAACCATGACTGGTACGAGGACCTCGGCGCGTTCATGCGCGTCTTCTGCGACGACGCCCCGCCCCTCGCTCCCGAACCCGCGCCCCGCCCTCTCACCCGGGCCTGGCTGCGATCGCTGCTGTGGCACCGGCCGCGTCCGCAGGACGGTGAACGACTCGACCAGGAAAGGCAGTTGCGTGGTTTGCAGGCCCAACGGGCCGTGCAGCCGGGCCCGTACTGGGCGGTGGACGCCGGACCGGTGCGAATCATCGGGATCGACACGGGTCTGCTGGGCACGCTCGACGCCGAGCAGGGGGCCTGGCTCCGTGAGGTCTCCCAGGGCCCCCGTCCGAAGGTCCTCATCACCGGGTCGCCCCTGTACGTGGACGGCGAGCACCACCCGTGCCCGATAGAGGGCGGTGGCACGGTCGACGACATCGTCCGCGACCCGGACCACCACTACGTGGCGGCGATAGGCGGCGACATCCACAACTACCAGCGCTACCCGGCACGGGTGGGCGATCGTACCCTCCAGTACGTCGTCTCCGGCGGCGGCGGGGCGTTCATGCACGCCACCCACACCATCCCCCGGGTCTCGGTCGGCGGCGTCACCGAGAAGGACTTCCGCTGCTACCCGCTGCGCGGCGACTCCCTCGCCTTCTACAGCCGCCTCTACGGCCGCCGGCTGCGCCTGCGCCGCTTCTTCACGCTCACCGAGGCCGAGGCCACGGCCGTCATCGCCGAGCGGCTCGGCATCTCCCCGACCCGCGCGCCGGGCGGCGCCACCAAGGTCACCGCGCGCACCCGGCTGGTGGCCAGTCTGCTGGGCGCCGGGGGCCGTCCCGACCGCACCTCGCGCTTCCGGCTCCCGGTGCGCAAGATCTACACGCAGCTGTTCTCCCCGAGCTCGGCCACGTACAGCCCGCCCTTCTTCAAGTGCTTCCTGCGTCTGGACGTCACCCCGGAGGCGATCCGGCTGCGTTGTCACGCGGCGACCGGAAACCGCGCCCAGGAGATCGAACCGCCCGTCGAGGACGAGGTGACCATTCCGCTGGTCTGACGGGGCACGGGAACACTTGCGGACACGGTCGAGTTGGCACCGTCGTACGCGATGATCGAAGAACGCCGGAGGAGCCCGTGCCGCCCACCTCACGCCCGCTGCGCAAGCTGGGCTTCCTCACCATCGGCCTGTTCGACGAGGCCGATCCGCGCCGGGGACACGAGTCCACGCTGGAGATCATCGAGCTGGGCGAGCGGCTGGGCTTCGACAGCGCGTGGCTGCGCCATCGCCATCTGCAGTACGGCATCTCCTCGCCCGTCGCGGTCCTCGCGGCGGCCTCCCAGCGCACCAGCCGCATCGACCTCGGCACCGCGGTGATCCCGCTGGGCTGGGAGAACCCGCTGCGGCTGGCCGAGGACCTGGCGACCGTCGACCTGTTGTCGGGCGGTCGGGTCAACCCCGGCGTGAGCGTGGGCCCGCCGATGCACTACGACCAGGTCAAAGACGCCCTGTACCCGGACACCGCCGACGCCGAGGACTTCGGGTACGAGCGGGTGCGGCGGTTGCTGGACTTCGTGCGGGGCGAGCGGGCCACCGACTTCAGCGGGGTCGAGGGGTTCGAGGTGTTCTCCGACCGGGTGCAGCCGCAGTCCCCCGGTCTGGGCCGGCGCCTCTGGTACGGCGGCGGCAGTCTCAGCTCGGCGCGCTGGGCCGGTGAGCACGGCATGAACTTCCTGACCAGCAGCGTCGTCAAGGCCGAAGAGCCCGAGGGGACACCGGACTTCGCCGAGATCCAGCTCTCCCACATCCGCGCCTTCCGCGCCGCCCACCCCGACGGCGAAACCGCCCGTGTCTCCCAGGGCCTCGTCGTCATCCCCACCGACTCCGCCTCGCCCGAACAGCGCGCCCGGTACGAGGAGTACGCGGCCAAGCGCACCCCTCGTACGGCGGCACCGCAGGGACCGGCCCGGCTGATGTTCGCGCCGGACATCGTCGGCACCTCCGACGAGATCGCCGAACGGCTCCACGCGCACGCCGCTTTCCGCGAGGTCGACGAGGTGGCGTTCGCGCTGCCGTTCACCTTCGGGCACGAGGACTATGTGCAGATCCTCACCGACATGGCGACGAGGCTGGGTCCGGCGCTGGGGTGGCGGCCCGGCGTCTGAGGGGTCACCACCGGCCGGCCTCGGTCCCGACCATCGGCTCCGAGGGCTTGCCGTCCACGCCGACCGGTACGTCACCAGCGAGCATCACCCGGTGCATGGTCCGGGGGAAGCCGAGGTGCGCGTTGTCGGCGGGCGCCAGGTGGATGGTGGCCCGGTTGTCCCAGAAGGCGACGCTGCCGGGCTCCCAGCGGAAGCGGACCGTGTACTCGGGCCGGGTCGCCTGGTCGAGCAGCATCTCCAGGATCGCGCCGCTCTCGGCCCGGGACAGGTCGGCGATCTGCTCGACGTAGTAGCCGTTGACGTACAGGATCCGCTCCCCCGTCTCCGGGTGGACCCGGACCAACGGGTGCAGCGAGGCGACCTGATGGTCCAGCAGGTGCCGGACGTACGCGTCGTCGCCGGGCCGCGCCTGGTAGCCGACCCCCAGCCGGTGCTCGGCCCGCAGCCCGTCCACGAACTCCCGCACCGGGAGGGAGAGTCCGGCGTACGCGGCGGCGAGGTTCGACCAGGTGGTGTCCCCTCCGTAGGGCGGCACGGTCTCGGCGCGCAGGATCGTCGCCATCGGCGGGTCGACGCGGGCGCCGTGGTCGCAGTGCCAGCCGCGCAGCAGGGTGTGCCGCCGGCGCCTGAGCCATTCGTCGTGCTCCATGCCGAACCTGCCGCCCAGCTCCAGCCGGTCGGCGGTCGTCTCGATCTCGGGGAAGTCCGGCGGGGAGGCGCTGCCTCGTCGGCGCGGCGCGACCGGCTCGCCGAACCGGCGTGCGAAGGCCACCTGCCCGGCGTGGTCGAGCCGCTGTCCCCGGAAGAACACCACCTTCCAGCGCAGCACCGCCGCCCGGATCGCGGCGATCACGGTGTCGTCGAGGTCACCGGCCAGGTCGACGCCGGTGATCTCGGCGCCGATGTGTCCGGCGGCCGGTCGCACCTCGATCCCCGTGGCCCCGTCCGGGCGGTCCGCAGTGGTGCTGTCCGTCGTCATACACGCTCCGTTGATCCGTTCGTCCGCACCGGCTCGGTCCGTGCCGGTCCCCGAAGATCGTGACAGTGTCGGGCGTGCGGGGCGACAGGGCGTCGGATGGGTACCCGACACAGTCACAGCCACAGTTCCAGTCAAGAAGGGTCCGGCAGTGATCAGCATCCCGACGCACACGCTCAACGACGGCACGACGATCCCGGCGCTCGGCCTCGGCACCTGGCCGATGGACGACACGCAGGCTGAGCAGGCGGTACGCGGTGCCCTGGAGACGGGATACCGCCTTGTCGACACGGCGACGAACTACCGCAACGAGGCCGGTGTCGGCCGCGGCGTGGCGGGCGGCGCGGCTCCCCGGGAGAAGATCGTGGTGACCACGAAACTCCCGGGCCGCCACCACGGCTACCAGGAGACCCTCGCGTCCTTCGAGGAGTCCCGCGCCCGCCTCGGCCTGGACCAGGTGGACCTGTACCTGATCCACTGGCCGCTGCCGCGCGTCGACAAGTACGTGGACTCCTGGAAGGCCATGATCAAGCTGCGTGAGGAGGGCCTCGTCCGCTCGATCGGCGTCTCCAACTTCACCGCCGAGCACATCGAGCGGCTGGAGAAGGAGACGGGCGTCCTGCCCGCCGTCAACCAGATCGAACTGCACCCCTTCTTCCCGCAGGACGAGCTGCGTGCCTTCCACGCCGCCAAGGGCATCGTGACCGAGAGCTGGAGCCCGCTGGGCCGGGGCACGGAGCTGCTGGAGGACCCGGCCGTCGTCTCCGTCGCCGAGGCACACGGGGTGACGCCCGGCCAGGTCGTCCTGCGCTGGCACGTGCAGCTCGGCGCCCTCCCCATCCCGAAGTCCTCCGATCCCGAGCGGCAGCGCCAGAACCTCGACGTCTTCGGGTTCGAGCTGAGCGCCGACCAGATGGACGCGATCGCCGACCGCCCCCACCGGCGGGTCGGCGGGGACCCGGAGACGCACGAGGAGTTCTGAGGGCGGGCCGGTGACGTTGGGCCGGCCCGCCGCGGGGTACTCGGGTCGGTCGGGAAGGAGGCCGCCGTGGGCGGACAGGAGCGGCTGCGGGACTACCGCGGCAAACGAGACTTCGGCCGGACGAAGGAGCCGGAGGGACGGGCGGCTGCCCCCGGGAGCGAACCCCGGTTCGTCGTGCAGATCCACGACGCGAGCACCCTGCACTTCGACTTCCGGCTCCAGGTGGACGACGTGCTGAAGTCCTGGTCGATCCCGAAGGGCCCTTCCGACGACCCGAAGGACAAGCGGCTCGCCGTGCCCACCGAGGACCACCCGCTGGAGTACGAGGAGTTCGAGGGCGTCATCCCCCGGGGCGAGTACGGCGGCGGCACGGTGATCGTCTGGGACCACGGCACGTACCAGCCGCTGAGCCACGACCGCGAGGGTCGGCCCGTGGACTTCGGCACGTCGCTGGATCACGGGCACGCGAGGTTCCGGCTGCGTGGGTCGAAGCTGCACGGCGAGTACGCCCTGACCCGGTTCCGGGAGGGGCTGGACGAGTCCTGGCTGCTGGTGAAGGTGTCCGGGTCGACGGCCCGGATCCAGGGCACGCCCGACCCACGCCGGGCGCGGTCGGCCCGGTCGGGCCGCACCCTCGCCCAGGTCGCCGACGGCGACGGGCAGGAGTGAGGGCCGCACAACTCACCGCTGTCCGCGGAGGCACCGAACCCCGGTTGTCCTTTCCGCTGATCAGAACTCCGGTGTCAGCGACTGCTCGGCCCAGATCGTCTTGCCGCTGCCGGTCTGCCTGCTTCCCCAGCGCTGGGTGAGCTGGGCGACCAGGAGCAGGCCGCGGCCCCCTTCGTCGAAGGCGTGCGCCCGGCGCAGGTGCGGCGAGGTGGAACTGCCGTCGGAAACCTCGCAGATGAGGGTGCGGTCACGGATCAGCCGCAGCTGGATGGGCGATTCGCCGTAACGGATCGCGTTGGTGACCAGTTCGCTGACGACCAGTTCGGTGACGAAGGCCGCCTCGTCCAGTCCCCACGCGGTGAGTTGCTCGGTGGCGGCCTGCCGGGTGTCAGCCACGTGGACGGGGTCCGGGACGACGTCCCAGGTGGCGACCCGGTCCGCGCCCAGCGACCGGGTACGGGCCAGCAGCAGCGCCACGTCGTCGCTGGGTTCGTCGGGCAGTACGGCCTTCAGCACGGTGTCGCACAGCGAGTCGAGGGTGTCGGTGCGGGCGGTCAGCGCGTGGCACAGTTCGTCGGTGGCGTGATCGACGTCGCGGTCGCGGTCGCCGAAGAGCCCGTCGGTGTACAGGGCGACGACGGCGCCCTCGGGCAGTTCCAGTTCGGTCGCCTCGAACGGCAGGCCGCCGACGCCGAGCGGAGGTCCCGCGGCCAGCGGGACGAGGCTCGCGGTGCCGTCGGGCAGCACCACGGCGGGCGGCGGATGACCCGCGGAGGCCAGGGCGAGACAGCGGGAGACCGGGTCGTAGACGGCGTAGAGGCAGGTGGCGCCCAGTTCGGCGGGCTCGCTGTCGCGGTCGTCGGACGCGAGGTGGGTGACCAGGTCGTCGAGGTGGGTGAGCAGTTCGTCCGGTGGCAGGTCCACGTCGGCGAGGGTGCGCACGGCCGTGCACAAGCGGCCCATGGTCGCCGACGAGGGGATGCCGTGTCCGACGACGTCGCCGACGACCAGGGCGACCCGGCTGCCGGAGAGCGGGATCACGTCGAACCAGTCGCCGCCGATGCCGGCCAGCGAGCCGGAGGGCAGATAGCGGTGGGCGACCTCGACGGCTGCCTGTCCGGGCAGGCCGCGGGGCAGCAGACTGTGCTGCAGGGCCAGGGCGGTGGTGCGTTCCCGGGCGAAGCGGCGGGCGTTGTCGACGCAGACGGCGGCGCGGCTGGCGAGTTCCTCGGCGAGGACGGCGTCGTCGTCGCCGTAGTCGTCCGGGTGGGCGATGCGGACGGCCACCGCGACGCCCAGGGTGGTGCCGCGGGCCCGCAGCGGCACCGCGAGCATCGAGTGGACGCCCCTGCGATGCGAGCGTCCCTTCGGAGCGCGCGCGTTGCGTTCGTCGACCCAGCGCATGAAGTCCGGCTCGCCCGCCTGGCCGAGGACCGCCCGGCCCTCCCGCAGCGCCCGCGCGGGCGGCGAGTACCCGGGGTAGACCTCCGCCTCGCCCAGGTGCACCGCCGCCTCCGGGGTGCCCTCGGTGCCGGAGCCGTGGGCGACGCGACGCAGGACGACCTCTCCGCTCAGTGCGGTCTGGGGTTCGTCCGCCCCGAGGACCCATTCGAGCAGGTCCACGCTGGCGAAGTCGGCGTACCGGGGGACGAGGAGCTCGACCAGTTCCTCGGCGGTGCGCACCACGTCCAGGGTGGTGCCGATGCCGGCCGCCGCCTCGTTGAGCAGGGCCAGCCGCTGCCGGGCCCAGTACTGCTCGGTGCTGTCGAGGGCCGCGAGAGCCACCCCGGTCACCCTGCCCGCGGCATCCCGCACGGGCCACATCTCGGTGGTCCAGGCGTGTTCCCGGTTGAGGGCCGGGGCGCCCGTGTAGCTCTCGTAGCGGGCGGGTCGTCCGGTCTCGGCGACCTGGCGCAGGTTGCTGTGGAAGCCCCGGCTGTGTTCGGCGTCCTCCACCGATTCCGGGAAGGGCCTGCCGAGCAGGACCTCCTCCGCCACGCCCATCACCCGACAGGCCGTCTCGTTGAGACGCAGATAGTGCTGGCGGGTGTCGAAGACCGACATCGACACGGACGCCTGCTGGAAAGCCTGCTCGGCGAGGGTGGGTTCCCGCCCGCCGGGCTGCTCGGTGATCACATAGCCGTTCGGTGCGCCGTCCGCGCCGAGCACGGGGTGCGCCCGCAGGGCGACCGGGATGTGGGTGCCGTCCCGGTGCCGCAGGACGACGGTGCCGGCCAGCTCCGCCACGGCTCGGTCCGGCGGGTCCTCGGCGAGCAGGTCCCGCGCCGCGCGTCCCACGACCTCCTCGGCTGTGCGTCCCGTCAGACGCCGGGCACCCTCGCTCCACCCCGTCACGATGCCCTGGGCATCCGTGGTCGCCGCAGCGGAGACCTGCTCCATACCGTCCAGAATGGTCTCTTTGTCACACCGCATCAACCGCGCTGCGGCGACCGGGGCACCCGCGTCACTTCCGGCGGGCTCGCAACGCGTCGAGGGCGCGGTCGGCGTGCGTGTTCATCCGCAGTTCGCTGCGGACGACCTCCAGGACCGTCCGGTCCTCGGCTATGACGAAGGTGGCCCGCTTGGTGGGGGCGAGCGAGAAGCCCCGCTTGACGCCGAACCGTTCCCGGATCGTCCCGTCGGGGTCGGACAGCAGGGGCATGCCCAGGTTGTGCTGTCCGGAGAACTCCTGCTGGCGTTCGACAAGATCGCCGCTGACGCCCACCGGCCGGGCACCGACGGCGGCGAATTCGGCGGCCAGGTCGCGGAAGTGACAGGCCTCCGCGGTGCAGCCGGTGCTGAGGGCGGCGGGATAGAAGAACAGCACGACGGGCCCGTCGGCGAGCAGGCCGGTGAGACTGCGGGGCGTGCCGGTCTCGTCCGGCAGCTCGAAGTCCTCGACCTTGTCTCCGACCTCTGTACGTGTGGTCACGACCGGCCCTCCCCGTTCGCGGCGATGCCACGCGCCCACAGGACGAGGGGCACCTGGAGGGGCAGTCGTCCGAACGCCGCGGCCTTCTGCGGCGCCGGCCGGTGGCGCCGGTCCAGGGCCATCTTGACGTTGGCGGGGAACACCCCGACGAAGAACGCGGCCGTGGCCAGCGCCGCCGTCCGCCGGGTGCGCGGCAGCGCCACACCCGCGGCCAGCGCCAGTTCCACGGCACCACTCGCGTACGTCCAGGCCCTGGGCGAACCCGGCAGGCCGCTCGGGATGGTCGTGTCGTACGGGCGTGGGACGGCGAAGTGGGTGACACCCGCGGCGGCCAGCAGGCCGGCGAGCAGCAGGGGCGAGCGTTCGGACCGTGGCACGGTTCCTCCTCGTGATGACCTGCCGCGCGATATTACTGGACGGTAAAACTCCGGGAACCGGCCGGGTCCGCGTCGGCCGGGGGACGGCGGTTGTGGGTGCCCGGCGTGTAGCCGAACGCGCGGTGGAAGACGTCGATGAACGCGCTCGCGGAGGACCAGCCGCAGCGGTGCGCGACGGCCGTGACCGGTGTGTCGTCGGCCAGCATGCGCAGGGCGTGATAGAGGCGGGACTGGGTGCGCCACTGCGGGAAGGTCATGCCGAACTCCCGGCGGAAGAGACGGCTGAGGGTGCGCTCGCCGGCGCCGGTCGCGGCACCGAGGGCGGCGAGGGTGCGGGGGTCGGCCGGGTCGGCGTGGACGATCCGGCAGACCGCGACGAGGCGGGGGTCGGTGGGGGTGGGCAGCCACAGCGGCTGCTGAGGTGAGGCGCGCAGTTGGTCGCGCAGGACGGCGAGCAGGCGTCGGCGTTCGGGACTGCCGTCGGCGGGGTCGCGGGTGTACGCCAGGATCAGTTCGCGCAGGAGCGGCCCGACGGCGAGGACGGTCGGCGTGTCCAGGCCGAGCGGGTTGTCCTCGGCGGGCAGTCCGATCAGGTGCAGGTCGAGCCGGCCGTAGGCGCGATGGGCGTGCACGGTACCGGCCGGGACCCAGATGGCACGGGTGCCGGGCGCGAACCAGGTCCCGGCGTCGGTGGTGACGGCCAGGACTCCGGAGCCCGCGTAGACGATCTGGTGGTCGTCGTGGCGGTGCGCGTCGACGCGTTCCCCGGCGGCCAGGGGCTGGGCGCGGGTCGGGGCCGTGGGCGTGTGGCGGATGTTCGACACAACGCGGCAGGTTATCGAAAGCGGGCCGACCGGTCGTCCCACGACGATCGACGCGTGTCCGAGAACCGTCACCGACCCGGTGACCGAACCATCACGCTGATGTCCCTGGGCCATGCCTGCGTGGACGTCTATCAGGGGGCCGTCGCCGCTCTCGTCCCGTTCTTCGTCGCCGAGCGTGCCTACACCTATGCCGCCGCCTCCGGCATCGTCCTGGCCGCGTCGCTGCTGTCGTCGGTGGTGCAGCCTCTGTTCGGGGCGCTCACGGACCGGTGGGCGATGCCGTGGCTGCTGCCGCTGAGCGCGCTGACCGCCGGCATCGGAGTGGCCGCGAGCGGGATCGGCGGCTCCTACACGCTCACCCTGGCCGCGGTCGCCCTGTCCGGCATCGGGGTCGCCGCCCACCATCCGGAGGCGGCCCGCGCGGCCCGCGTCGCCGCGGGAGGCGGCAACACGGCGATGGGCTGGTTCGCTCTCGGTGGCAACGTCGGTTTCGCTCTGGCCCCACTGCTGGTCGCCGGCGTGGTCGCCGTCGGCGGTCTGCGCGCCTCTCCCCTGCTGGTCGTCCCCGCCGTGCTGGGAGCGGTGCTGTGCGCGGCCGCGGTCCGCACCACCAGGGCCCGCGGCCTGGTCGCCGCTGCCGCGGGGGGCACCGGCACCGACGACTGGCCGTCGTTCCTGCGGCTGTCCGGCGCGGTCGTCTGCCGGTCGATCGTCTTCGTCGGCCTGAGCGCGTTCGTCCCGCTGTACGTCCGTGAGCGCACCGGCGACGGAAACCTGGCCGGGACGGTCGCGCTGTGCGTGCTCTACGCCGGGGGCGCGACGGGCACAGTGGCCGGTGGCCGACTCGCCGACCGGTACGGCCGGTTGGCGGTGGTGCGGTGGTCGTACGCGCTGACCGTGCTCGCCGTCGCGGGGGTGGTGCTGGCCCCGGGCGCGACGGTGTATCCGTTCGTCGCCCTCGCCTCGGCGGGCCTGTATGTGCCGTTCTCCCTGCAGGTCACGCTCGGGCAGGACTTCCTGCCCAGGCGGGTGGGCACCGCGAGCGGTGTGACGCTGGGGCTGACCGTGAGCATCGGAGGTCTGGCCGCGCCGGTTCTGGGGGCGGTGGCCGATGCCACGTCGCTGCGGGCCGCGCTCGTGCCGCTGGTGGTCCTGCCCGCGCTGGGGCGGCTTGTGCTGTGCGGCCTGCGGGAACCCGCGCCTGCCGGGGAGGCGGTATCGGCCGACCGGCCGCCTCGCCGCCGACCTCGTGCGGCGTCGGGGTGATCAGGCCGTACGGTCAGGCGGTCTGGGTGGGCGCCGCGGCCGCCGGTTCGGTGTCCTCGTCGACGGAGTAGGACAGGAAGTCGTCGACCATGCGGTGGAAGAGCGTGGCGAGACGGCGCAGTTCCTCGGGCGACCAGTCGGCGAGGGCGAGTTGCATGCCGCGGGCGCCCGCGTCCCGGATCCGGGCGATGGCCTGCCGGCCCGTGTCGGTGAGCTGGATGCGCTGGGCGCGGCGGTCGTCGGGGTCGGGGACGCGGGTGACGTACCCGGACCTCTGCAGTTGCTGCACGGTGCGGGTCACGTGGGAGGCCTCCACGCCCAGCCGGTTCGCCAGTTCCCCCGGCCGCAGCGCCTCGGAGTCGGCGACCTGGCGCAGCAGCGCCACGGCGGCACGGTCGAGCGGCACCCCGGCCAGGGCCATGAGCCGCTCGTGCTGCCGGGCGCGCGTGCTCAGGTACGTGATGCGGGTGAGCGCCCGCTCGATCTCGGTGACTTCCGGGGAGGCGGGGGTATCGGGGAGCGGCTGTGGGGACATGCGAGCCAGGTTACCATCTTGTTGCGTAACTCAAGTAATCTGGTGATCCGCGTTCAGGGAGGTCAGGCCTCGGCCGCCGGGACCTCGACCCGGACGGTGTCGTCCCACAGCGCGCCCGCCGCGATGACCTGCCGCCAGGTCCGGAGCGCCTTGGGCGGCATGCCGACCGCCAGGGCGCCGCTGACCCGGTCGCCGGTGCGGTACAGGGCGACGAACCGGCGCTCGCCCAGGTCGCCGTCCACCACCGTGACCTCGTCGTGGCCCCGCAGGAAGCCGTACGCCTGGATCTTCATCCCGTACTGGTCGGACCAGAAGTACGGCACCGGCGCGAACGGCTTGCGCGCCTCGGGGCGGAGCAGGTTGCGGGCGGCGGCCATGCCCTGTTCGGCGGCGTTGGTGCGGTGCTCGATCCGCATCGACGTGCCGAACAGCGGGTTGTACCAACGGGCGACGTCCCCGGCCGCGTAGACGTTCTTCGCGGCCTCGCAGTACTGGTCGCAGACCACCCCGTCGCCCAGGGCGAGGCCGCTGCCCTCCAGCCACTCGGTGTTCGGCCAGGAGCCGACGGCGACCAGCACTTCGTCCGCGTCGACGACCTCCCCGTCCGCGAGCCGCACCCCGTCCTCGGTCACCTCGGTGACGGTGACCCCGCAGCGCAGGTCCACTCCCCGCTCCAGATGGGTCCGGGTCAGCACCTCCCCGACCGCCGTGCCGACGGCGTGGGCCAGCGGCACGGGCGCGGGTTCGAGGAGGGTGACGTGGGCGCCGAGCCCCCGGGCGACGGTGGCGGCCTCCGCTCCCAGGAAACCGGCGCCCACCACGACCAGGCGCCGCCCGGGCGCGAGCCGGTCCCGCAGCGTGAGGGCGTCGTCGAGGGTGCGCAGCACATGGGCGCCCTCGCCGGGCAGCCGGCGTGGCCGGACCCCGGTCGCCACCACGAGTCCGTCGTACGGCACGTCGCCGCCGTCGGCCAACCGGACGATCCGCTCGGCGGGTTCGAGGCCGGTCGCCGCCACCCCGAGCCGCAGGTCGAGGTCGAGCGCCCTCAGGTCGGCGGGGCTGCGCAGCGCCAGCCGCTCCGCCTCCCACTCCGCGGCCAGGAGTTGCTTGGACAGCGGCGGCCGGTCGTACGGGGGCAGCGGCTCGTCACCGACGAGGGTGAGCGTGCCGTCGTAGCCCTCGCGGCGCAGCGTCTCGGCCGCGGCGAGCCCGGCAGCCGAGGCACCCACGACGACGATCCGCCTCACCGCTCCACCAGCCGGATGGCGGCGGCCGGGCAGATCGCCACGGCCTCGCGCACGTCGTCGAGCAGGTCGGCCGGGGGCTTGTCGTCCAGCACGAAGGCGATGCCGTCCTCGTCCCGCTGGTCGAAGACCTCGGGGGCGGCCATCACGCACTGTCCCGACGCGACACATTTCGGCTCGTCCAGTTCCACGCGCATGTTCGGTACCTCGTTCGCTCTGTGTGGGGGGTTGACCGTCGGTGCGGGGGTCACCAGGTGACGGGCAGTTCGTAGACTCCGTAGACCGATCCGTCGTGCTTGAACGGCAGGCTGTCCACCTCGGCGGCGAGCCGGAGGGTCGGGATCCGGCGGTAGAGGGTGCTGTAGACGACCTGGAGTTCCATCCGGGCCAGCGGCTGGCCCAGGCACTGGTGGACGCCGAAACCGAAGGCGACGTGCCGACGGGCGTCGCGGGTGATGTCCAGCCGGTCGGGGTCGGCGAAGGCCTCGGGATCACGGTTGGCGATGTCGTTGGGCAGGATCACGCCCTCGCCGGCCCGGATCACCTGCCCGGCGATCTCGATGTCCGCCAGGGCCGCCCGGCGTCGTCCGCCGTGCACGATGTTGAGGTAGCGCAGCAGTTCCTCCACCGCCGAAGCGACCAGCTTGGGGGCGTCGCTGTCCCGCAGCAGCGCGAGCTGGTCCGGATGCTCGAGCAGGGCGAGCGTGCCGAGCGCGATCATGTTGGCGGTCGTCTCATGGCCGGCCAGCAGCAGCAGTACGCCCATCTGGGCGGCGTCCTGCCGCGTCAGCTCGCCCGCCTCGACCCGCGTCACGAGCCCGGAGAGCAGGTCGTCGCCGGGGGCGGTCATCTTCCGGCCCATCAGCTCGTCGAGGTAGCCGATCAGCCTTCCGTGGGCGGCCATGCGGTCCTCTATGGCCGCGTCCCGGGTGATGAGGGTCCTGCTGTTGTCCTGGAAGAAGTCGTGGTCGGCGTACGGCACTCCGAGGAGTTGGCAGATGACCAGCGAGGGCACCGGCAGGGCGAACGCCTGCACCAGGTCGAGGGGGCCGCCGGTGGCGAGCATGTCGTCGATCAGGTCGTCCACGATCTTCTGCACACCGGGCCGCAGCGCCTCGATCCGCTTCACCGCGAACGGCGCGGTCACCATGCGGCGCAGGCGGGCGTGCTCGGGGTCGTCCATGAGGATGAAGCTGATGTTGTTCTTGCCGTTGCTCGGTGCCTGGAGCGGATAGCCGGGGGTGGTGATGTCGGCGCTGACCCTGGGATCGAGGAGCAGGGTGCGCTGGTCCTCGTAGCGGGTCGCCAGCCAGGGCGTGCTGCCGTCCCAGAGGCGGACCTTGACGAGGCGGCCCTCGTCCTGCTGGGCCCGGAGGGCCGGGGGCGGGTCGAAGGGACAGCCCGCCGCCCTGGCCATCGGGAACTCGGGCACCGGCGTGGCCGCGTCGGGGGCGCTGCCGGTGAGGGTGTCGGCCATGGTTCTCCTCGGTGTGGGGGCTCCGGGAGCGGAACGCCGGGGTGAGTTGGGTGAGGCCTCGATGAGCACAGGCAAACAGAGCGGACTGACGCCCACCCGTCAGTTTCCTGACAGAAAGCTGACGTGGCCCGGATCACAGCCGCATTCAGGACACACGGTGCTCCGCGACGACGCCTCAGAACTCGGCGTCGGCGTCCCCCAGCCAGTATCCGAAGCCCCGGCGGGTGTGGATCAGCTGCGGGGCGTCCCGGTCCACCTTGCGTCGCAGCCGGGAGACGAGTTGCTCGATGGCGTTGTCGCCGGGGAAGTCGCCCCAGACGTAGCGGCCGATCTGCTCCTTGGACAGCACCCGGTGCGTGTTGACCAAGAAGTGACGCAGCAGCCGGTACTCGGCCGGTGTGAGGTCCAGCCGCCGGGGGCCGCGGCGCGCCTCGCAGCGGGTGTCGTCCAGGACCAGGTCCCGGTAGCCCAGCTCGTCGCCGCGCGGCCCGCGGGGACCAGGTCCGCGCAGCAGGACCTGCACCCGGGCGAGGACCTCGGCCAACCGGAAGGGCTTGGTGACGTAGTCCCGCTCCCCCGGGCCGAGTACCGGGACCAGCCGGTCGAGGGACTCGTACACGGTCAGCAGGAGCACCGGCGGGCGGTCGACGACGGTGGGCCGGTCGCGGCCGATGCTCTCCAGGTCCGGAAGCGCCGCGTCGACGACCAGGAGGTCGAACCGGCGCTCGGCGAGCCGCGCCAGCGCCTCGGTCCCACTGCGGACCACGGTGATGTGATACCCCGCCAAGTGGAGGGTGGTGGAGAGCAGTTCGGCCGTGTCCGGCTCGTCGACGACGAGCAGCAGGTGCTCTCCGGCCCCGCGGACCGGCGCCGGTTTCTCGCGGATGACGCCGTACATTCGCCCCACCCTACCCCGCTGCTTGCCTAACTCAATTAATTCTGCCCGGGGTTACGGGCGCCAGCCACATGCCGACGGCCGCGTCCACCAGACCGGTGGCGGCTTCGTGCCAGGTGGAGCGTGGCGTGGGCGTGTGCTCGGCGAGCGCGCGCTCCCGCTCGGCGCAGACGTGCACGATGAGGTGGCGGGCCATGTCGCCGCGCTCGGCGCGCACGTCGTCGGGCAGCTCGGGCAGGCAGCGCCGCAGCCCCTCCACGATCTGCCGCAGGGCCGGGGACGCCAGCGACTCCTCCGACATGGTCCGCCGCAGCGCCGGGTCGGTCATGACCTGGGCGCAGAACCGCGCGTACCAGGTGGGAGAGCCCAGCGCCGCGAGGTGCTCGGGCACCGGGCGGACGAGGCAGTCCACCCAGTCGCGCACATCGGTGGAGTCGCCGGTGGCGGCCAGCAGCCGGGCGCGGATCTCCTCGATCGGTGCGGCGTGCTTGCGGATGATGGCCCGGACCAGGTCGGTCTTGGTGCCGAAGTGGTAGCCGACCGCCGCGTTGTTGCCCTGGCCCGCGGCCTCGCTGACCTGACGGTTGGACACCGTGTACACGCCGCGTTCGGCGAACAGCCGCTCCGCGGCCGTCAGGATCAGCTCCCGCGTCGCGCTGACCTGTTCGGCTCGTACCGTCCCGCCCGCCATGATCACCACCGCACCGGGGCTCGGGAAACCCCGCGCCGGCCAGCCCCTGGAGCCGCCACGGGTCCGCCGCCGAGCGACGCCTCACGTCCCTGAAGCCTACGTAAGGAAACGGAGCCAGTATGGTAAGTCAAGCAGCTGCCTTAAATCCGGCTGCCTCTCCACCTGACGCCCACGGAGGCTCCGTATGTCCGACGCCCTTGCCCCACCCGCCGAGTCCGGGGGCACCGCCGCGCCGAGACCCAACGCCGTCGTGGCGGTGCTGGCCTTCGCCGGGATCGTCGTCGCGTTGATGCAGACCCTGGTGATCCCGATCGTGCCGGAGCTTCCCCGGCTGCTCGACGCGCCGGCGTCCGACACCGCCTGGGCGGTCACCGCGACCCTGCTGGCGGCGGCCGTGGCCACTCCGGTGGTGGGCCGCCTCGGTGACATGTTCGGCAAGCGCCGGATGCTGATGATCAGCGTCCTGATGCTGGTGATCGGCTCGGTGGCGTGCGCGCTCAGCGAGTCCCTGGTGCCGATGGTCGTGGGCCGGGCGTTGCAGGGGCTCGCCTCGGGGGTGATCCCGCTGGGCATCAGCATCATGCGGGACGAGCTGCCCGCCGAGCGGCTGGCCGGATCGACCGCGCTGATGAGCGCCTCCCTCGGTGTCGGCGGCGCCCTCGGTCTGCCCACGGCCGCCCTGATCGCCGACAACTTCGACTGGCACGTCCTGTTCTGGGCCTCCGCCGCCATGGGCGTGATCGCCCTCGTTCTGGTCGTGGCCCTGGTGCCGGAGTCGCGGGTACGCACCGGTGGCCGCTTCGACGTGGTCGGCGCGCTCGGCATGGCGACCGGCCTGGTGTGCCTGTTGCTGGCGATCTCCAAGGGCGCCGACTGGGGCTGGACCAGCGGCACCACGCTCGGACTGTTCGCCGCGGCCGTGCTGGTGCTGCTGGCGTGGGGCGCGTTCGAACTGCGCACCACGCAGCCGCTGGTCGACCTGCGCACCACCGCCCGTCGTCAGGTACTGGTCACCAACCTGGCCTCGGTGGCGATCGGATTCTCCATGTTCGCGATGTCCCTGGTGCTGCCGCAGCTGCTCCAGCTGCCCGAGCAGACGGGTTACGGACTGGGCAGGTCGCTGCTGACGGCCGGTCTGGTGATGGCTCCCTCAGGCCTGGTGATGATGGCGACCGCGCCCGTCTCCGCCGCCGTGTCCAAGGCCAAGGGGCCGAAGGTGACGCTGATGATCGGTGCGGTGATCGTGGCCTGCGGGTACGGCCTGAACATCGTACTGATGTCCGAGGTCTGGCACCTGGTGCTGGTCTCCTGTGTGATCGGCGCCGGCATCGGCTTCACGTACGGCTCGATGCCCGCCCTGATCATGGGCGCCGTGCCCGCGAGCGAGACGGCCGCCGCCAACAGCCTCAACACCCTGATGCGGTCCATCGGTACGTCGGTGGCCAGCGCCATCGCGGGTGTCGTCCTCTCGCAGATGACCACCACCCTGGGCGGCTACGCCCTGCCCTCCGAGGACGGCTTCCGGACGGTCATGGCGCTCGGCGCCGGCGCCGCTCTGCTCGCCTTCGCGATCGCCGCGTTCATTCCCCGGCAGCGGGTCTCCCCCGCTCCGACCCCGGCGCCGGGGGCCGGCGCGTCGACGGCTCGCACCACCACGGCGAAGTGAGCACAACGCAGGCTCCGCTCGGCGCCGTCGGCGGGCGGCGCTGACCGCCGGGGCTGAGGGCCGCGTACCGCTTACGCCTCAGTCGGCGCACGCGGGCTTCCCCAGCCGCTGCCGCTGCCTCTGCCGGGCCGACGGCCGGGCGCCCGGGCCGACCGGCGGCAACGTCCGAGAGCACACCGACGCTCGGGGCGGGGGCGGCCCACGGGCGACGGCCCGCACCTCCGGTTCCGCCCCGGCCGGTGCCTCGTGCACGGCGCCGTTCAGGCGAACCCGGCGGACGGCACGCGTGACGACGGGCAGGAGCGTCGAGAACTGACCCGTGAGTCTCCCGCTGATCCCGCCCATGCTCGCCACGACCGGCGTCCTGCCGCCCGCCGCGCAGGACGCCCGGTGGGCCTACGAGACGAAGCAGGACGGCCAGCGGGTGGTGGCCTACCTCGCCGGGGACGGCGGCGTGGTCCTGCGCGCCCGCTCCGGGGAGGTCGTCACCGTCGCCTACCCCGAACTGCTTCCGCTGGGCCGCGCCCTCGGCCCCACCCCCGCCGTGCTGGACGGAGAGGTGCTGGCGCTGGACGAACAGGGGCGCGCCGACTTCCAGTTGCTGCAGTCCCGCATGGGCCTGGTGCAGTCCCCCGGCAGGGCGGCGCGCCGCGCGGCGGAGGTGCCCGTCCACCTCGTCCTGTTCGACGTGATGCACCTGGGTGGCCACTCCCTCGTCACCCTCCCCTACACCCGGCGGCGCACCCTCCTGGAGGGGCTGGACCTGAGCGGGCCGCACTGGTCCACCCCGGCCGCCCTGGTCGGTCACGGCGAGCAGGCCCTGCGGGCCACCCGCGAGAACGGGCTGGAGGGCCTGGTCTGCAAACGGCTGGACTCGGCGTACGAGCCCGGAGTGCGTTCCCGGGCCTGGATCAAGATCCGGAACATGCGCAGCGAGGACGTGGTCGTGGGCGGTTGGCTGCCCGGCCAGGGGCGGCTCACCGGCCTGCCGGGCGCGGTGCTGGTCGGACAGCGCACCCGGGGGCGACTGCGTTACGTCGGCGGGGTCGGCACCGGCTGGAGCGAGACCGAACGGGAGCGGCTCGCCGCGCTGCTGAGGGCCGCCGAGACCGACGTGTGCCCCTTCGATCCCGTTCCGCGGGTCGCCGGCGCCCACTGGGTGCTGCCCCGCCTGGTCGGCGAGGTCCGCTACAGCACCCGGACCCGGGCCGGAATGCTGCGCCAGCCGTCCTGGCTGCGGTTGCGGCCCGACCTCGCCCCCGAGGAATCGGCGGCGGACCTTCCGGACGACCTGCCCTGACGTCCCGTCCCGACACGACGTCAGGACCCAACTGTTGGGGCCACTGTCACCGGAGAGACGCCCGCGCACTCTTGGCGCGGACATGAAAACCCGGGAAGCTGATCTCCCTTGCCCCCCACAGCCGTTGGGCTGCGCCCGGACCAGAGGAGGACGCAGTGTCGTCACCGTCGTTCAAGGCTCACCGCAGGAGATGGCTCACCGGCCTGGCCGGCGCCGCCGCCCTCGTCGTCGCCTTCCCCACCGTGGCCTTCGCCGCCCCGCCGCAGGCGCTCCCCGCCAACGCCGAGACGGCCGAGAAGAGCTTCCAGCCGGCCTTCGACTACGACACGGACGGGTGCTACCCCACACCCGCGATCGGTCCCGACGGCAGCGTCAACGGCGGTCTCAATCCGACCGGCGCCCTCAACGGCGGTTGCCGTGACGCCTCGGACCTCGACAACACCAACAGCTACTCGCGCTACAAGTGCAACAACGGCTGGTGCGCCTACATGTACGGCCTGTACTTCGAGAAGGACCAGGCCGTGGCCGGCAGCAGCATCGGCGGGCACCGGCACGACTGGGAGCACGTCGTGATCTGGGTGCAGGACAACCAGGTGCGGTACGTCTCGACGTCCAACCACGGCTCGTTCACCGTCACGGCGGCGTCCGGGGTCCGCTTCGACGGCACCCACGCGAAGGTCGTCTACCACAAGGACGGCATCAGCACGCACTGCTTCCGGCTGGCGAACTCGAACGACGAGCCGCCGGAGAACCACAAGGGCACCTGGCAGTACCCGCCGCTGGTCGGCTGGAACGGCTACCCGTCGGGCCTGCGCGACACGTTGAGCGCCTACGACTTCGGCAGCGCCAACTTCGGCCTCAAGGACGCCAACTTCGCGGGCCACCTCACCTCGGCGAAGCCGTCCGGCATCGCCTTCGACCCCGGCGCCTGACCGAACACCCGCCCCGGGGAGGGACATCGGGCGCGAGACGTACGACCCACGCACCACAAGGGTCCCGTCCCGCGCCCGATCCGCTCCTTCCGGGCCGGGCATAGCGTCCCGTGCATGGACACCAGTGACACGAGCGGACAGCTCGAAGAAGCCCTGGAACGCCTGCACTCCTGTGGACCGGAGCGGCTGGGCCGGCTCACCAACCACGCCCCCATGGTCGTCGAGGCACTCGCCGCGCACGGGCGGGCGGGCGCCGTACACCGCTGGCTGGACCTCTACCGAGGCAAGCTGGAGGACTTCCCCGCCCCGGTTGCCCCCGTCACCGACGACAACTGGCCCTCGGGGCTGGGCGATCCGCGCCGGGCCGCCGACTGGATCGGCTACTTCTCCCGGGCCCTCGCCGACCACCCGTGGCGCGATGTCCTCGCCCTGTGGTGGCCGCGCCTCCTGCCGGGGATCTACGGCGGCGCCACCCATCCGGTCATCCGGGTCGGCCACGCCGTACGCGCCCTCGAAGCGGGACCGACCCCGCCCCGGCTCGCCGAACTCGCGCACGGACTGGGCTACTGGGCGGCCCGGCACCACCCTGTGTCCGGGATCACCTCGCTGCCCGGCGCCCGTTCCGCGGCGCGGTCACTCGACGCGACACCCGCCATCGAGGCGTCCGAGGGCGCCTTCCCGGCCCGGCTCGCAGCGGTACGCCGGCTGCCGGTCTGGGCGGACGACGTCACCGACCCGGACACGGCCAGGCAGCGGCTCACCGAACTCGTCCGCGCCGCGACCCATCGCTACGCCACCCACGGCCACGGCGAGGAGACCATGCTGGTGCACGCGGCCACGGCCCCCAACGCCGTGCTGCGCACGCTGGGTTCGCTGCCGCGGGAGCTGTGGGTGCCGAGCCTGCGCGCGGCCTGGACGGCGTCCGCCGCGGTCACCGCGATGTACGCGCCCGCGCAGCCGGTCACCTACACGCCTCCCGCACGCCTGACGGCCGAGGAGGTCCTGGAGCTGGCCCTGGCGCACGGCGACGAGCACGTCATCAAACTCACCGACACGGCGTTGGACGTCGGCGACGAACAAGCTCTGGCCGCCGCGCTGCGTTCGGTCGAACTCAGTACACCACTGGCCTGAAACGGTCGGCCGGCGCCGGGATCCGCCTCCTCGTCCGGAAGTCGAGCGGTACTGCACGGGCGCACTGTCCGAAGGGACTATCGTGTCCGCATGTCCGTGCCCGAACTGATCCGTATCGTCTCCCGCGACTCGCCGATGGCGCTCGCCCAAGTGGAGCGGGTCCGCGCCGAGTTGGCCGCCCTGTATCCCGACACGCGCACCGAGGTCGTACCGGTGAAGACCACCGGGGACAAGTGGATGGGCGATCTGTCCGCGGTCGAGGGCAAGGGCGCCTTCACCAAGGAGGTCGACGCGGCGCTGCTGGCCGGCCGGGCCGATCTCGCGGTGCACTGCGTCAAGGACGTGCCCGCCGACCGGCCGCTGCCCGCGGGGACCACGTTCGCCGCGTTCCTGAAGCGGGACGACATCCGCGACGCCCTCATCCACCCGGACGGGCTCACCCTGGACGAGCTTCCGGCCGGTACCCGGATCGGCACCTCCTCGGTGCGCCGGGTCGCCCAACTGGCCGCCACCCACCCGCACCTGGACTGTGTGCCGTTCCGCGGCAACGCCAACCGGCGCCTGGAGAAGCTCGCGGCCGGTGAGGCGGACGCGCTGCTGCTCGCGGTGTCCGGCCTGGAGCGCATCGACCGGCGGGACGTGATCAGCGAAATCCTCTCCCCCGAGACGATGATGCCGCCGATCGGCGCGGGCATCCTCGCGCTCCAGTGCCGCGAGGGCGACACCGCGACCATCGACGCGGTCAGCTCGCTCGGTGACCCGGACACGTTCCGGGAGGCCACCGCGGAGCGCATGTTCCTGCACGTCCTGCAGGGACACTGCAACAGCCCGATCGCCGGGTACGCCCGCGTGGCCCGCAGTGGTGAACTGTCCCTGCGCGCCTGTGTGTTCACCCCGGACGGCAAGACCCGGCTGAACGCGCACGAATGGGCGGGCCCGCTCGACCCGGCGACGCTCGGCACCTCGGTCGCCGTGGCCCTGCTGCGGCAGGGCGCCCGCGAGATCATCGACGGCATCCCGCACTGAGCCCAGGCGCCGATGCGGCCCGCCCCGAGGGGCGGGCCCACGTCAGGCGGTGCCCTCTTCGGCCTGGTCCCGCAGGAAGTTGCTCACCTGGCAGGCGAGGCCCTCACGGACCGTGCCGGTGCCGACGGCCCCCTCCTGCAGTCCGATACCGCCCGCCCACAGCCGACGGTCCGCCCACTCCTCGTCGACCCGCAGCTGGATCTGGATGTCCACCTGGCTCAGGGACGCCTCCGGTCCGGCGGCGTACAGCACGGCGGTGGCCCGGCGCAGCGGATAGACGTCGTAGCCCTCGATGAACTGGGAGTTGCGCCAGTCCAGGAACGCGCTCTCGCCGTCGGGGCCGATCCGCACGTCGATCTGACCGTCCTCCAGGTGGATACCGAGGTGGCTGGGGCCCCGGTTCTCCACGGTGACGCGCAGCCGGAAGTACGCCAGCCCCTCGGCGGCGTCGTCCCGTCCGCGCGGCGGCTCGGCCGCTTCCAGCTGATGGACGCGGACCCGCAGACCGGCATGCTCGTCGTACTCCTGCCAGTCCCCGACCACGTTCGGCTCGTACACAGTGCACCTCTTCGACCTCAGAGAGCTGCTTCCTATCTGTGCGCTCAGCGCAGTGTCAAATGAGCAGAATGAGCTGTGGCCAGCGAATTCGTCCCCTTGATCGGTGATCAAGCCGTGCGCAGGAAGAACAGGCCGACCGGGCGGACGACCCGTTCCCGGCGCGTGCCGCACATCACTTTCCGGCCGCCGCTCAGCGTGCCAGCCGGCCCAGCAGCGAGGAGGCCGCGGTGATGCCGAGCGTGGCGGCCACGAGCAGCACCGCGAAGTCGAGCGCCGGATGCGCGGGCGTCCCCAGGAGCAGGCCGCGCAGCGCGTCGACCTGATAGCTGAGCGGGTTGGCCTTGCTGACCGCCTGGAGCCAGCCCGGCATGACGGACACCGGGTAGAGGGCGTTGGAGCCGAAGAACAGCGGCATGGTGATCGCCTGCCCGATTCCCATCAGCCGGTCGCGGCTGAGGACGACGCCGGCGATGGTCATCGACAGGCAGGAGAAGAAGACGGACCCGAGGATCACGGCCGCGGAGACACCGAGGAGCTTGAGCGGGTTCCAGGTCAGGGCTACCCCGAGAAGCGCCGCGATGACGATGACGACCACGGCCTGGATCAGCGACTTCACCCCGGCCGCGAACGCCTTGCCGGTGATCAGCGCCGACCGTGGGGTCGGTGTGACCAGCAGCTTGTTCAGGATGCCGGCGTCCCGTTCCCAGATGATCTGGATGCCGTAGAAGATGGCGATGAACATCGCGGACTGGGCGATGATGCCGGGCGCGAGGTAGTCGACGTAGGGGATGCCCTGGGTGGGGATCGCCTTGATCCGGGTGAAGGTCTGGCCGAAGATCAGCAGCCACAGGGCCGGCTGGACCGCGCGGGTGTACAACTCGGTCCGGTCGTGGCGCAGTTTCTGCAGTTCGACGGCGCACATGGCGACGACCCGGGCGGGCAACAGCCGCCAGCCCGCGCGGGGCCGGGGCGGTTGTACCAGCAGGCCGATGCCGTCCTCGCGGGCACGGTCAGCCGACGCGGTTCGCGGTTCGGCGGGTGCTTCGGACATCGCGGAAACCTCCTGACTGGTCGTCGAGACCGCTGCCCGCGACGTCGCGGAAGACGTCCTCCAGCGTGGGCAGGGGAGCCGTGGCCGGGGCGCCTGCCGCGCGCCGGCGTTCGCCGAGGCCCTCCCTGAGCTCGGCCGGGGTGCCGAGCGCCCGGACGCGGCCGTGGTGCATCAGTGCGACCCGGTCGCAGTACTGGTCGGCCTCGTCCATGTAGTGGGTCGTCACCAGGACCGTCATGCCGGTGGCCGCGCGGACGGCGTTGATGTGCTCCCACACACCGGTGCGGGCGATCGGGTCGAGCCCGATGGTGGGTTCGTCGAGGATCAGCAGACGGGGCGCGCTGACCAGGGCCTGGGCGAGTTCGAGGCGGCGGACCATGCCGCCCGAGTAGGTGCCGGCGAGCCGGTCGGCGGCGTCGGTGAGGCCGACGGCGGTCAGGGCCTGGCCGACGCGTTCGGCGCGTTCCCGGCGGGGCAGGTCGAAGACGCGGGCGAACAGGGCGATGTTCTCCCGGCCGGTGAGGCTCGCGTCGGCCGAGAGCTGCTGCGGCACATAGCCCAGCAGGCGGCGTACGGCCATGGCGTCCTCGGCGGTGTCGCGACCGAAGACGCGGACCTGCCCCGCGGGCACCGGCAGGAGGGTGGTGATGCAGCGGATGGCGGTGGTCTTCCCGGCGCCGTTGGGGCCGAGCAGCCCGAACACCTCACCCTGGGTCACGGTCAGATCGAGTCCGTCCACCGCGGTCGTCTCACCGAAGGAGTAGACGAGGTTCTCGCAGGTGACGGCGGGTCGGGTGTCCTCAGTCATGACTCCTCGGCCTCCTCGTGCAGGTTGTCGGCCAGCTTGCGCAGGGCCGGGAGCGCCGCGCGCAGTGCCTGCTGGTCCGCCTCGTCGAGGCGGGACACCTGGCCTCGCACGAGTGCGGCGCGCCGTCTGCGCCACTCCCCGAGTCGGTACTCGGCCGCGGGAGTCGGCAGCAGTCGCGCCGCCCGCCGGTCGGCCGGGTCCGTCTCGCGGGTCAGATAGCCCTCCCGGGCGAGCCGGTTGACCAGCGTGGACACTGAGTTGCTCGCGAGGTACAGGTCCTTGGCGGCGTCCGAGATGCCGATGCCGGGCCGCGCCACCACGAGGCGCAACAGCTCCACCTCGGCTCCGCGCAGCGGTGGGGCGGCCATCTGGGGGCGCAGTCGGCGTCGGATCAGCCGCTGGACTCCGACGAGCGCGTCGGCCAGCTCCTCCGGGAAGGGATCGGGTTCCACTCGACGGAGGTTACCTCTGTAGCAGAGGTAATGAATCCCAAAAGGTGGTCAAGAGCCTGGCGTGGGGCGGTCACGTGCCGCCCGGTGGCTTTGGGGTTGTTTTGGGATGCTACTGCCGGGAATATTGCCTTATGTGCTTCGGACAGGAGGCACGTCCGTGGGAAGTCGGCCCGCTCGGGCCCGCGCGTACTCCGCATGCTCAGTGCCCGCGCCCCCACGTGTCTGTCCATCCAGCACCTGCTGAGGGAGGCGGGCAGCATGCCTGTCACTGGCAGAACGAAGCCCCACCCGCACGACGACGCCCCCGACACCGCCGCCGATTTCGAACGGCTCGCCGCGCTGCCCGACGGCCCGCAGCGCAAGACGCTGCGGGACGAGGTGGTCGAGCTCTGGCTGCCCATGGCGGAGCGCATCGCGGTCCGCTTCCGGGGCCGCGGAGAGTCCCTGGAGGACCTCTACCAGGTGGCGGCCCTCGGACTGGTCAAGGCCGTCGACCACTACGACCCCGAGCGGGGCTGCGCCTTCGAGGCCTACGCCGTGCCGACCATCACCGGCGAGATCAAGCGGCACTTCCGCGACCACATGTGGACGCTGCACGTACCGCGACGCGTCCAGGACCTGCGCAATCGCGTGCGCCGGGCCGCGAAGGAACTGTCGCAGACGACTCCGGGCCGGGCTCCGACCGTGCCGGAGATCGCCGCTCACGCGCACATGACGGAGGACGAGGCCCGTACCGGCATGGAGGCGCTGGAGTGCTTCTCCGCGCTGTCGCTGGAGGCCGAGATGCCGGGCACCGACGGGTACGCGCTGGGTGACGCGATCGGCGGTCCGGATCCGGCCTTCGAGACCGTCGTCGACCGGGTGGCTGTCCGGCCCTGCCTGGAGGCGCTGCCGGAGCGCGAGCGCACCATTCTGTATCTGCGGTTCTTCCGGGGCATGACCCAGAGCACCATCGCCGAGCAGCTCGGCATCTCGCAGATGCATGTGTCCCGACTGCTCAGCGGCTGTTTCGACCGGCTGCGTGAGGAAGTCCTCGCCGACGCCGGCTGAGCCGCGCGGCCGCGGCCGTCACTCGTGTGGCGGCGCTCCGGGGATCTGTGTGGGGCCGTACCGGTCGAGGGCGTCTTCGAGCTCCGCGCGGATCTGTGGGGGCATCTCTCCGGCCCTTCCCCACAGAAGGATCAGCTCCGCGACATCGCGGAGCTTGATGTTGGTGTGCTGGGAGACGTTCTTCAGTACCTCCCACCCCTGGTCGGGCGCCACTCGGCCGAGGGCGACGACCATGCCGATCGCCTGGTCCACGACGGCGTGCGAGGCGACGGCTTCCTTGAGCTGGTCGACCTCTTCCTGCAGCGCGAAGATGCGGTCCGAGTCGTCGGCGGGCTCGTGCGGTACGCGGGACACGGCTCCATCCTGATCAGTCGCTGTGGCACACGCCACCCGGCAGGGCGCATACGGGCCATCGTTTCGGTGGTGCCACCGGGGTACTCGGCAGGCGCCCCGAGCGGTTCCGGTCGGACACTGGGACGAGACCGTGGCCCCCCGGCCGAGGAGAGCAGGACACGACTGTCATGAAGCACCACGTGAGCCCCCACCACGCGACGAAGGACGTCACGTCCACCCACTCGGTGTTCGGCGCACCCTGCTGGGTGAGCCTGACCAGCCGCGACGTGGAGGCGACGGTGGGGTTCTACACGGCCGTGCTGGGCTGGCAGTGGCAACGGGCGAAACTCGGCGACCGTTTCCGTATGGCCTTGGCCGACGGCACCCCGGTGGCCGGGATCGCCGCGGTGGCCTCCATGTGGCAGATGGCGGTCGCGTGGACGCCGTACTTCGCGGTGGCCAGCGCCGACGAGGCCGCGTCACGGGCGCAGGAACGCGGCGGTACCGCCGCGGTCGGGCCGCTGTCCTTCCCTCCCGGGCGGGCGGCTCTGCTGGCCGACCGGGACGGGGCCACGTTCGGCGTCTGGGAGGGCGAGCTGTTCGCCGACTGGGAGAGCTGGCGCGAGGCCCAGCCGGCCTTCATCAGGCTCCACACCCGGGACGCCTTCGACTCGGCCATCTTCTACGGGGAGGTCCTGGACTGGGCGTCGGAGCGTCCCGGCTGCTGCGAGGTCCACTACGAGGGCGGCGAGGTCGTGCTGCGCAGCCGTGGCGACATCGTGGCCCGGATCGAGTCGGGTGCCCTGGGTTCGGCTCCCGACCCGACGATCCGGCCGCACTGGCAGGTCCACTTCGCGGTCGCGGACGTGTCGGCCTGCACGCGGGCCGCGGAGATGAACGGCGGCAGCGTGCTGTCGAAAGGCAGCGACGAGGCCGTACTGCGCGACCCGGACGGGGCGCAGTTCACGGTGACCTCGCGCCGCGAACACTGACCTCACCCGGAGGCGGATGACGGCCTCGACAGCAGGACCAGGCTGCGTGCCTCGACGGTCACCGCCGTGCCCGCCTTGTGCTCCCGCTCGTCGGTGCCCTGCGGCTCGGCGGTGTCGATCAGCGTGGTCCAGCGTTCGCCGTAGGTGACGTCCGGCAGCCGGAACTCCACCGGCTCCCAGTATCCGTTGAGCAGCAGCAGGAGCGAGTCGTCGACGACGGGCCGCCCGCGCGGGTCGGGTTCGGCGATGGCGTCGCCGTTGAGGAAGACCCCGACCGAGTGGGCGTCGGAGCGCTGCCAGTCCTCGTCGCTCATCTCGCGCGCGTCCGGCAGCAGCCACACCAGGTCCGGCAGCGGCTGGTCCGCGTGGGTCACCGTCTCCCCGCGGAAGAAGCGGCGCCTGCGCAGCACGGGATGGGCGGCGCGCAGCCCGATGACGTGCCGGGTGAAGTCGACGAGGTCGCGCTGCTCGTCGGTGAGCCGCCAGTCGATCCAGGAGACGTCGTTGTCCTGGCAGTAGGCGTTGTTGTTGCCGCGTTGGGTACGTCCCATTTCGTCGCCGTGGCTGAGCATCGGGATGCCCTGCGAGAGCAGCAGCGTGGCGATGAAGTTGCGTGTCTGCCGGGCCCGCAGGTCCAGCACCGCCGGGTCGTCACTCTCGCCCTCGATCCCGCAGTTCCAGGACCGGTTGGTGCTCTCGCCGTCCCGGTTGTCCTCGCCGTTGGCCTCGTTGTGCTTGTCGTTGTACGAGACCAGGTCGCGCAGGGTGAACCCGTCGTGCGCGGTGACGAAGTTGACGCTGGCACGAGGTCGGCGCCCGGTGTGCTGGTACAGGTCGGAGGACCCGGTCAGCCGGGACGCGAACTCGGCGAGCGTGTGTTCCTCGCCTCGCCAGAAGTCCCGTACGGCGTCCCGGTACTTGCCGTTCCACTCCGACCACAGCGGCGGGAAGTTGCCCACCTGGTAGCCGCCCTCCCCCACGTCCCAGGGTTCGGCGATCAGCTTGACGCGGCTGATCACCGGGTCCTGCTGGATCAGGTCGAAGAACGCCGACAGCCGGTCCACCTCGTGGAACTGCCGGGCCAGCGTGGCCGCGAGGTCGAAGCGGAAGCCGTCCACGTGCATCTCGGTGATCCAGTACCGCAGCGAGTCCATGATCAGCTGAAGGACGTAGGGGTGCCGCATGAGCAGGCTGTTGCCGGTGCCGGTGGTGTCGTAGTAGTGCGCCCAGTCGCCGTCCACCAGGCGGTAGTACGAGGCGTTGTCGATGCCTCGGAAGGACAGCGTGGGGCCCTTCTCGTTGCCCTCCGCGGTGTGGTTGTAGACGACGTCCAGGATCACTTCGAGGCCGGCCTCGTGCAGCGCCTTCACCATCGACTTGAACTCGGTGACCTGCCGGCCGCGGGTGCCGTGGGCGGCGTAGGCGTTGTGCGGCGCGAAGAAGCCGATCGTGTTGTAGCCCCAGTAGTTGGACAGGCCGCGGTCCGTGAGGACGCCGTCCTGCACGAACTGGTGGACCGGCATCAGTTCGACGGCGGTCACGCCGAGCGAGGTCAGGTGCTCGATCACCGCCGGGTGGGCCAGACCGGCGTAGGTGCCGCGGAGGTCGGGCGGGACGTCGGGATGGGTGGCGGTGATCCCGCGGACGTGGGCCTCGTAGATCACGCTGTCGGCGTACGGCCGCCGGAGGGGCTGGTCGCCGCCCCAGTCGAAGGCCTGGTCGGTGACCACGCCGAGCATGGTGTGCCCGGCGCTGTCGGACCGGGACGGGCCGCCGGCGCGCTCGAAGAGGGAGGCGTGGTTGTCCACCTGGCCGTCCACCGCCTGGGCGTACGGGTCGAGCAGGAGTTTGGCCGGATTGCAGCGGTGACCGAACGACGGCTGCCAGGGGCCGTGCACCCGGTAGCCGTAGCGCTGCCCCGGTCCGATCCCGGGCAGGTAGCAGTGCCACACGAATCCGTCGACCTCGGCCACCGGGACCTCCCGGTGGGTGCCGTCGTCGTCGACGAGGACCAGGTCGACGCGTTCGGCGACCTCGCTGAACAACGCGAAGTTGGTGCCCTCGCCGTCGTGGGAGGCGCCCAACGGGTAGGGGTGCCCGCTCCAGGCGGGCACCCCTTTCCGGCGGGGTCGCGCGGTCACCGCGCGTCCTCCAGGACGCCGTCCGGTGTGCCGGCCGTTCCGGCCGGGGCGGGTCCGGCCAGAGCCGCGACTCGGACCTCCCGCGGCACCTGGAGCCCCTCGCGCAGGTCGGGCGCGGGCGCGGTGGGCACCAGCGGGACGCGTTCGCCGGCGCGGGCGCGCTGCGAGAACCAGATGACCTTGCTGCCCGTGTCGGTGGCGCAGCAGCCCCAGCCGTCGCTCATCGCGGCGATGCGCTCGAGGCAGTCGCGCAGGTCCTGGTCCGGACGCAGGTCGCAGTCGTTCTCGCTGATGGCGGTGATGAGGTGCTGGCCGTTCCACCACATCTCGATCGACGTGTTCTTGTCGGTGGCGTGCTCGTCTATGGCTCTCAGCAGCAGTTCGGTGCCTCGGCAGACGGGCTCGACCAGGTTCTGAAGGTCCCAGTGACGGAGGTGGGCGGCCAGGATGCGCCTGACCTGTCCGACGCGTTCCGGGCTGACCTCGACGTCGAGGTGGTAGTAGCAGGGCACTGCGGTGTTCATCGTCGTTGGCTCCTCACCGGCGAAGCTCTCGCTCCGCCTCGTCCCCTGCGGGGCCGGGCCCCGGACACGAAGCGTGAGCACTGATCGCTTCTGAGTCACCTCAAGAGTGGGCGGGCTACGCCATTCGTGCAACACGAGCGTTCGACCGGGCGGTTGAAGATCCAACAAGACGTTGAGTCATCAAGCGTGCACCATGTGTGAAGACCTCGATGCCCGTAACGGATCCGCGCGTACCCGCGCGGCCGCCCGACGGTCGGGAGACGCGCCATCGAGCCCGGGAAGGTGAACGGCTCATGCTGCTACCGGCCAAAGCCGAAGTGGCCCGGCAACTGCGGCGGTACCGGGCGTGGGAACGCAGGATGCTCGCGTCCCCCGCCGACTGCCGGATCCGGTCCACCTTCGAGGACTCGGGCTACACCCTGTGCGTGCTGATGGGGAAGCGATGCGCACGTGAGGCCGCGGACGCCGCGGAACGCTATCTGCGGTCCACCCTCGTCGCCTACCTCCGGGAGGAGAGCGAGCGGCCCCGTCGGCGGCCGTTCGTCAGACGGGGTCCGCCGGCATCGGGCCGGCGGTCTCCCGCCGGACGGTAGACACCTTCCGGCACCTGTCGTTTCCCCGGCCCGGCCACGAGCCCGGCCCAGTCGAGAACGCGGAGGTGGTGCACATGAGTTCGCTCCCGGCCATCGGCCGCATTCCCGTCCGGGACGTCAGGCCTGCCGTGGACCGGGGCAGGCGGCCCGCGAAGGCGGTCGTCGGCGAGACGTTCGAGGTCACCGCGACCGTGTTCCGCGAGGGGCACGACGCGGTCGCCGCCAATGTCGTCCTGACCGACCCCGAGGGCCGGCACGGGCCGTGGACGCCGATGCGGGAACTGGCCCCGGGCACCGACCGCTGGGGAGCCGAGGTCACCCCGGACATCGCGGGCCACTGGACCTACCGCGTCGAGGCGTGGAGCGATCCGCTGTCCACCTGGCGGCGCACGGCCCGCATCAAGGTTCCGGCCGGCATCGACACCGGGCTGGTCCTGGAGGAGGGCGCCGAACTGCACGAACGGGCGGCGGCCGGAGTTCCGCGGGGGCCGGGGCGGGCCGCGCTGCTGGCCGCGGTGGAGGTCCTGCGCGACGACTCGCTGCCGGTCGCGACCCGGTTGGCCGCGGCGTTGACGCCGGAGGTGGACGCGGTGCTGGCCCGGTTTCCGCTGCGGGAACTGGTCACCGCCTCGGACACGCTGCCGCTGCTCGTCGAGCGGGAACGGGCCCTGTACGGCGCCTGGTACGAGTTCTTCCCCCGCTCCGAAGGCACCCCGGACACACCGCACGG